>DAIQQI010000060.1:0-12484 GCA_036786925.1 Steroidobacteraceae bacterium | reverse complement strand
GATTCCCGATGCGCACGATCCGTCGAAGAAGCATCCCCCGATGATGACCACGGCCGATCTGTCACTGCGCTTCGACCCGGCCTACGAAAAGATCGCGCGTGAGTTCCACCGCAACCCGCAGAAGTTTGCGGATGCGTTCGCCCGCGCCTGGTTCAAGCTGACACACCGCGACATGGGTCCGCGCGCTCGTTACCTGGGTCCCGAAGTGCCGGCTGAAGTGCTGATATGGCAGGACCCGGTGCCGGCCGTCGATCACGCGCTCGTTAGCCAGCAGGACATCGCGGCACTGAAGGCCAAGTTGCTGGCCAGCGGCCTGACGATCCCGCAGCTTGTCAGTACCGCCTGGGCCTCCGCGTCGACGTTTCGCGGCTCCGACAAGCGCGGCGGCGCCAATGGCGCGCGCATTCGTCTCGCGCCGCAGAAAGACTGGGAGGTCAACCAGCCAGCGGAGCTCGCACGCGTGCTGCAGACGCTGGAGGCCATCCAGAAAAATTTCAACGATGCACAATCGGGCAAGAAGCGAATTTCGCTGGCGGACCTGATCGTGTTAGCCGGCGGAGCTGCGGTCGAACAAGCCGCGAAGAATGCCGGGCACGACGTAAAGGTCCCGTTCGCTCCTGGACGCACCGACGCGTCGCAGGCGCAAACCGACGTGGAGTCGTTTGCAGTCCTGGAACCCGTCGCCGATGGTTTTCGCAATTACCAGCGCGCGAGCGACCAGACTCCGGCGGAAGAACTGCTGCTAGACCGCGCGCAACTGCTGACCCTGACCGCGCCCGAAATGACCGTGCTGGTCGGCGGCCTGCGGGCACTCGGCGCAAACGCGGGACCCGCGCGGCACGGCATCCTGACGCGCGAACCCGGAAGATTGAGCACTGACTTCTTCGTGAATCTGCTCGACATGCGCACCGAGTGGCGGCCTGCCGCAAGCGCAGGCCTTTATGAGGGTCGCGATCGTGCAACGGGACAGGTCAAGTGGACGGGCACGCGCGCCGACCTGGTGTTTGGCTCGAACTCCGAGCTGCGCGCGCTCGCCGAGGTCTATGCCAGCGATGACAACCAGGCGAAGTTCTTGGCGGAATTTGTGCGCGCGTGGACCAAGGTGATGAATCTGGGTCGGTTCGATCTGCGGTAACGTGCGCCCTGCACGCGATCACTGACGCCTGGTCACACGTGAGTCGGCCCCGCCCCTTTGCGCGGAGCCCTCATGCGCGTATCGTCAGCCATGATTCGGGCCGTTCACAGGCGAGCGGCGACGTGAAAGGCACTCATGGAGCGCAGGCCATTCCCTGGCGCGGGCGCGGGCGCGGGCGCGGGCCACAATGAAGATCTGTTGCACATGAGCAAGACCGGCCTTGAACTTCGGAACGACCCGAAGGATCCGCTTAGCGTGGTCTGATGATGGAACTTCGGCAATTACGTCACTTCATAAGCATTGCGCGACATGGGAACCTGCATCGTGCGGCCGAAGAGCTGCACCTGTCACAACAGGCGCTCAGCGCAAGCATCGCCCGGCTGGAAAAGGACATCGGCGCCACGTTGTTAGTACGCAGCGCCCACGGCGTTGAGCTGAGCCCATTTGGCGAGGCGCTGATGCCTCGCGCCCTGACCATCGTCAATGAAGCGAGATTTGCGCGTAGCGAGCTGCAGAGCATGGCCGACGCCACGCAAGGGCACGTGCGCGCTGGCGTTGGAGTGTTCTTTGCGCAGGATGTATTTCCCGAGTCGCTGATGCGCTTCGTGGCTGATTACCCGCGCGTCGATATCACCGTTGTGGAGGCATCATCGGCGGATCTTTACATTGCGTTGCAGCGCGGTGAGCTCGATTTTGTCGTGAGCACACCCGCGGCAGAGGTCGAAATACCGCCGCAGTTTGAGTCCGAACTCCTGTTCGAAACTCGCGATGCCGTCTATGTTCGGCATACACACCCGTTGGCGAAACGTAGCAGCGTGACCCTGCGGGACCTGGCGGACTATCCGTGGATCATGTCCGCACGATTCGGCAATCACTCTGCGCGTCTGGAGAACGCCTACCGCGCCATTGGATTGGCGCCGCCGTCGCAAATCATCCGGACCGACAGCGTCACTCTGATCGGCCAGGTGCTGCAGAATTCAAACGCCGTGTCATTACTGGGCCACTCACCTTTTCCGGGCCGGCTCTTGCCAGCGCTGGGGGCGCTCACGGCCTTCGAAATCGACGCGCTGGCTGGTCCCTACCGTGGTGTCCTGGTATGGCGCCGGGGGACCCTCTTGCCGGCGGCAGCGCAGCTGATGCAGATGCTGCGTTGCAGTATCCAGGAATTGCAGCGTCCTGCCACCGCCGTCTAATAACAGAACCGACAAATTCTACTTGTCAGCCGCACGTGAATAGTGTTGGCCCGCCGCCGCCGGCTGCGGGATTCTAGGGTCCAGTAGCAAAAGGCCATTCGAACCGCACACGCAATTGCGAAATTGCGTCGAACTCACCGCGCATTTCGAGGAGTGAACCATGACATCTGCTTTGCGTCGCCGCATGATTCTGAACGCTCTGGCGTTCGCCGCACCCATTTCGTTCGCGCAAGCGCCTGCAACAGGCGAATCGAACGGCGCGCTCGAGGAAGTCACCGTAACCGCGCAACGTCGGCAGGAAAACCTGCAAAAGGTACCGATTGCGATCAGTGCCTTCACTAACGCGGAGCTCGAACACCGCAACGTCGGCAGCCCGCTCGAACTCATTCAGTACGTGCCAAACCTCAACGGTAATAACAACACCGGTCTCGGCTCGGCGAATGTCTACTTCCTGCGCGGACTCGGCAACACCGAGTCGATCGCAACCTTTGACCCGCCGGTCGGCACCTACGTCGATGACATCTACATCGCGCGCCAGAACTCCAACAACTTCGGACTGTTCGACGTTGAACGAATCGAGGTACTGCGCGGTCCGCAGGGCACACTGTTTGGACGCAATACCACCGGCGGTGCGATCAACCTGTTGCTGCGCAAGCCCGGCGACAAGATGCGCGGCTACGCGGAAGTCGGCGTCGGCTCCTTCGGCGAAAAAAGTGCGCGCGCCGGCATTGATATTCCGGTCAACGACCGGTTGTACACGCAGCTCGCCGCCTATGTCACGGAATCCGACGGCTATATCAAAAATCTGAGCACAGGGGCCAAGGACAACGGCGCGGACGAAAAAGGCATTCGCGGTGCCGTCCGTCTCAAGGTCTCCGACGACGTCACCTGGAACGCATCGCTCAACTACGTCTATTCCGGAACCTTCAATAAACTGGGCTTCGAATGCGGCACGTTGGCCGCGGCTGGCACGCCCTCCGGCGGCTGCAGTGGCCGCTATGCTAACAGCGCATTCGGTACTGCGCCGGTGTCGAATCTGCTGGTGACGATTCCAAACCCGGCCGGTGCCGGCACCGTCGACGTGCCCACCACAATCGCCAACGGCAAAGGCGGACGGTCGCCCGGTATCGACACCAACACACTGCTGACGGCTTCGAACCTCGAGGTCGGTCTGGGCGACAACCTGACCCTGAATTTCATTACGGGCTTCATGCATCTGCAGCAGGACTACCTCTATGACTTTTCAGAGGGTCGCCAGGGTCGATCGATCGGTGGCGTGACGGTGGCGCAGCTCGACACCGCGCCATTGCTGCAGCGGCCGCTCATCCTGGCTAACGCCAGCGGCGTGCTGTCGCCTAACGGAGCGTTCGTGCTGGCGCAGCAATCGGCGGGCGACCAGTTCTCTCAGGAAATCAAGTTGAGCGGCGATGCCCGCGACGGCAAGATCAAGTTTGTCGGCGGTCTCTATTATTTTCGCGAGGACTACAAGACGGAAGTGGCCGATGTCGGAACATCGTTCGCGGCGGGCGCTGCGACCCTCGCGGCACAGGTGCCCCGCGCCTACGTGACCCGCGTGTCAGCCGATCGCCTCATCGCCAACACGACGCGGTCCTGGGCGGCGTATCTGCAGTCCGACTATCATTTCTCTGACGCGGTAACAGCGACGCTCGGCCTGCGCTATACCAGCGAAACCAAGGAAGTGGGAGTCACGGATTTGCGCGATGTGCGCGCGGTTCCTTTGGTGGCCGGCGTGACCCGCCCTGACCTGCGCCTCGAGACCGCGAACCTGCAGCGCCTCGGCATTCCCACCACCCTCGGGACTTCCATGCTCACGCCGCGGTTCGTGCTGAATTACACGCCGACGGACGACGTGCTGTTATTTGCATCGGCCACCCGGGGCTTTCGCTCAGGCGGCTGGAATGTCCGCGGCGGCACGGCACAGCTGTTCACACCGTTCAAGCCCGAGAAGGCGTGGACCTACGAGATCGGCGCGAAAACGGAGTGGTTCGAACGTCGACTGCGCGCCAACCTGACGCTGTTCGAGTTGATCGACAAGCAGTACCAGTCGCCGTCGGCGTTCGTCGACGCGGTTGGCCTGGTGCAGTTCATCACGCGCAATGACGCCGACTTCGAAAATCAAGGCGCGGAACTTGAACTGCAGGCTGCGCCTGTGGATGGGCTGTCGCTCTACGCAAGTGCCGGCTACCAGAAATCAAAATACAAGAACATCGCCGCCAATACGCTTGCGCAGCAGACCGAGTGCCAAAACCTTCGGAATACCGGCGCGGTGTTCGGCGGCCGCTGTGCCGCCGGCATCGTGACGGCGCAGGGCAATATTGCGAAGCCGGTCCGCACGCCGAAAATCACGCTGGCGGCGGGCGGATCCTATGACATTCATGTCGGCAACAATCTGGTGCTAACGCCGTCGATCAATGTCGTCCATCAGGGCGAAGCGGAAACCGCCGCGGCCAATCTCAGCTTCTTCATCGATTCCAATGGCGTTTACAACGTCGACGGGCGTGGTAGCTACGTCGCTGGTTCGCGCCAGGAAGCGTACACGCTGTTCAATGCGAGCCTGTCGCTGACCGCTGGCGAAAAAGCCAACTGGAAGTTCATCGTGGACTGCAACAATTGCACCGATGAGGTCTACACGCAGTCAGCGATTTCCGGCTATTCATTCCTGAACCCGCCGCGAACGTATTCAGCGCGCGTCAACTTTAGCTTTTGAATTCAGCCGGCCACGGACTTGACCATGACCCACCACGTCCGCGGCCGGATTCTCTACACCAGCCGCAAGCCCGAGCGCCTCGGGCAGGAGCGCGGCCGCGAATGGTTCAGCATCACGACTGACTCCAGGGGCTGGCGGACGCTGCAGGTCCAGTGCGAGATCGACGATGCGCCGCCTGTACTGCGGCTGGTGACGCAAACCGTCGATGAACAATGGCGGCCTCGTGAAGCCTTCGTGCGGGTCTCCGTGGATCGCAAGCCAATCGGGTCGAGCTGGTTTCGCTTCGGCGATTCCGCAGCGGAATGCGAAGGCTTCACCGCGCAGGAAGGCCGCATACACCAGGTCCTTGAGCTGGAACATGCAACCCCGGGGTTCGTGTCGCATCCGATTCAGGGCGATGCCTGGCTATCCGCCGCGTATCCATTGAGCGCTGGTCCCGGCACGGTCACCCTGCGCAATCTTGCTTCGAGCCTCGACCATCGTGGCGCGACCGGGCCGATGCTGTGCCGCGACGTGACCGATTGGACGTTCGTCGGCCAGGAAGCGATTACCGTAGCCGCAGGACGTTTCGATGCGCTGCATTTCTCGCTCGGCAGCGAGGACTGGTCTCCCGGCGGCGCCGTGCACCATCCTCCGTACCACATGTGGGTCACGGCCGACGGCGATTACATCTTCCTGCGCGCTCATGTTGACGGCTACATGATGACCCATTACGAACTCGAGTCCCTCGAGCGTCGCTGACCTGGCGCGACAGGGTTTGGAAAGTTACTGCGCTGTTCCGCAACTTTGCGAGTTTCGCGGCTGCGCGAAGTACGGTTGCTAACGTTCGCGGCCGGCACCTTCGTTGCCCAGGAAACGGGCCTTCTTGGGCACATCCTTCCACTGGTCGGCGTCGACCGGCCGGTCGCCGACCTTGGTTATGACTGGCCAGCGCCGGCTGAGCTGGCGATTGAGTGCGACAAATTGCTGCTGCTCGGCCGGTACATCGTCGGCAGAAAGAATGGCGTTAGCCGGGCATTCCGGCTCGCACAGCGAGCAATCGATGCATTCGTTGGGATCGATGACCAGCATGTCAGGTCCCTCGTGAAAACAGTCCACCGGGCAGACCTCGACACAGTCCTGGTACTTGCAGCGGATGCAATTTTCGGTAACCACGAATGCCATCGGCAACGTGAACCCTGTGCCAGGCTCAAACTGCCGGGCCGCTGGCCGCGAGTTTCGCCCGCGACAACTCGGATTTCTTGTTAGCCGGCGTGCGCACTGCCAGGAATGCGGCGATCGCGACAGCCACCGTGATGATTCCCATCTCCAGGCCGTACTCCCAGGGCTTCTCCCAGATCGAGGTGAACAGGTTCCAGCGTCCCGCGATCTCGAGCGCATTCCAGGCAATGATGGCCGCCGGGATGCCGTAGCGAATCGCGGTGGTGACCTTCCAGAACTTGATCAGGCGCAGGAACAGGTAGACCGCCCAAATGACATTCAGGAAGAACAACACGTAGGTCACCGGATGGCGATCGCCCAGAATGCTTTCGTCATAGATGAACAGCAGCAGCAGGTAGCAAAACCAGATGACGTAGATGGTTTCCAGCGCGGTGATCGATGCGAAATTGCGCTCATGGCCCGGATTGGGTTTGCCGGTCTTCAGGTGCAGCTTGCGCTGCAACCACAGGAACATGTTGCACTTGGTTTCCTTGTTCAACATGAAGTAGACCAGGGTCGAACCCAGCACGCCGATCGACGACATCATCACCAGGTATTCCGCCTTGGTCGCGATCTCACCGGCCAGATTCTTGTCCATGAGATCGGGCACGCCCAGGACATTCGCGGACCAGACAAATGCGAACTCGACCCAGCCGGTCCACAGCAAGGTGCCGGCCCAGAACCCGAGCCAGGTGGCAGCCACTTCGTTGCGGCTCTTCATGCCGAAGAACAGCAGCACAGCGCCGGCGACGCCAACCGCGAAGGCGATCTGGTAGACATACTGGTGACCGAAGATGTCCTCCATCAGGATCATCACCGTGTGCCCGAGCGCCTGCACGACAAACACAATGCCGAACGCCAGCAAACCCACCCAGGGCGGGCGATACAGCATTTGCTTGAGACGGCTCTCGGGAACCGGGATCGCAGTGCTTGTCATAGTGCGTTCTTCTCGTGAGGACCCGCCGAAATTGTAGACAGACCCGCCGGGGTTGTGTGTCAACGGCAGGTCAACAAGGTGCAACCGGAGGCAATCGTTAGGCCCGGCAGGCCCGATTGGGCTGCCCGGCAGGTATATTGGCACCATGACCGCACCGATCCCTGACGTCTTGCTGGTCGATGACGATCTGGCACTGGCCGGGTTGCTGCGCGAGTTCCTGGAACTGCAGGGCATGAGCGTGACTGTGCTGCACAATGCAGAAGCAGCCCTGGCGCGCATCACGACGGACCGGCCGGACATCATGGTGCTCGATGTAATGCTGCCGGGCATCAGCGGCATCGAGGCGCTGCGCCGGCTGCGCGAGCACCACGACCTGCCGGTGATCATGCTAACAGCCCGCGGCGCCGAATCGGAGCGCATCGTCGGACTGATGGAAGGCGCGGACGACTACCTCGCCAAGCCCTGCAATCCCCTCGAGCTGGCGGTGCGCATCCGGACTGTGCTGAAACGCGCCCGCAACGCGCCCGAGACTGCTGCAGCCGTTCTCGAGGCGGGCGATCTGCGTTTTGACAGCAAGCGCCGTGAGGTCCGCGCCGGTAACAACGTGGTGGTGCTAACAGCTGCGGAAATGCGGGTGCTCGAGCAGCTGATGCTGCGGCCGGGCGAAGTGCTGACGCGGGCCCGATTGACGCAGTTGGCACTCGACCGGCCGATCGAAGCCTACGACCGGAGCATCGATACGCTGATCAGCAAGCTACGGCGCAAACTGGAATCCGCCGGACTGGACGGCCAGTGCATTGGCGGACTGCGCGGACAGGGTTACGTACTTGACGTGTCGCGCGCCAGGCTGGATGCGCCGCGATGAAGCGACCGACGCGATTTTTCTGGCGCACGACGATCTACATCAGTGCCGCGCTCGCCGCGTTCGTGGTGCTCGGCATCGCGAGTCTGGCGCTGGTGGCTTCCAATGAACTCGCCGGCTATGTGTCGGCGCGCCACGGCACGCTCGGTCGCGAGGCCGCGCAGGTACTCGCGGTGGGCGGACGGCCGGCGCTCGAGCAGTGGTTGCGCAGCGACGTCAAAGTGCCGCCCGATGTCTCGATCTACGTCTTTGACAGCAGCGGCAAGGACCTGCTCGGGCGCGAGCTCCCCGAGCTGTACGCAAATTTCGTGCGCCGGTCGGTGGTCGGCTCCCCGGAGCCGCGCGGCAGCAACTATCAGCCGGTGCGTCTCGCGCCCCAGTTGATCGGGCCTGACGGCGCAACGTACTCGTTCCTGGTGCTTCCCGGACGCATTGGCGTGCTGGGGAACTGGGCAACAACGCTCGGATTGATCCTGGTGGCGCTGCTCGTGATTGGCAGCGTCGCGTGGCTGATTTCGCGCGCGGTCACACGCCCCATCGGCGAGCTGCAGCGCGTGGTGCGCGAATTTGCCTCGGGTCAGCTGGACGCGCGCGTGCCCGCGGGCATCGCGACGCGCCGCGATGAAATTGGCGCACTCGCCCTGGACTTCAATACCATGGCCGATCAGACCTCGCGGCTGTTAGCGGGGCGGCAGCAACTCATGGGTGAGCTGTCGCACGCCTTGCGCTCGCCACTGGCGCGCCTGCAGGCCGCCCTGGCGTTGCCCAATCCGCAGCAGCGCGCCGAATTGGAAATCGCGCGACTGGACCGGGTCATCGGCGATCTCCTGCGCCTGTCGCGACTCGATGCGGCGCCGGACATGGTGAAGAAGCTGGTGCCCATCGACGAACTGCTAACGGTCCTGGTGCAGGATGAGGAAATCGAAGCGAACGCACGCCAGGTGCAACTCGTGTTGAGCTGCGATCCGCAGCTGACCGTCGTCGGCGACCCGGAATTGCTGCAGAGCGCCTTTGAGAATCTGCTGCGCAACGCCATTCGCTACACGCATGCCGCTACCGCGGTTGAAATCGTCGCGCGCCGGCATGGCGACCGGCTCGAAGTCCGGGTCGACGATCAAGGTCCGGGCGTGCCGCCGGAATACCTCGAGCGGATCCTGGAACAATGGACCCGCGTCCCTAACAGGCCGAACGACCCCGGCGGCTCCGGATTGGGTCTCGCAATCGCGCGGCGCGTCTTCGAGATTCACGGCGGCCGCATCCGGGCCGTGAACCGCCCCGGTGGCGGCCTGTCGATAGTGACTGAGTTGCCCCTGGCGCAGTTGTTATCACACTGACGTAAACGCAGGCGCAGACCGTGACTGGCGAACAGATTGTTCCAATTCTCGCGTGGCTCGGACTGCTCGTGTGGCTGGCCGCGCTCGATCACCATGACCTATCGGCAGCAGGACGAGCGCGGTGTGCTAGGACCGGCGCAGACCACGGTCATCACCTGTAACCCTCGCGGCGACGGCCGCTGACTTGTTGTCGGACGCCGCCACGGCCGGCTGGCCGTGGCGGTTTCTGTTTGCTCGCTACGCCGACGCCGGCCAGACAAATTCCGGACGCAATCCCTCGTACACCGGCCGGCCGTCCTTGGGACGCGGCACCCCGGTCGCCGGGTCGTAGAACGCGTGGTAGGTCGCCGGCAACTTGGCGGTATCGTAGCCCATGAGATTCGGCACGATGGCGCGGATGCGCCGCTGCTTGTCATCGAGCATGATCGGCTTGCCGCAGCTCGCGCAGGTACACAGCTCCAGCGGCCCGTTAGGATTCTTGCTGTTGAACGGCTGACGCTTCAAACCCGCCGGGTTGTCGACGCTCAGGTCTGAGTGCTTGAAAAAAACCACGTGCGTCGTCGCCTGTCCGGTCACGCTTTTGCAAACGGAGCAGTGACAGGTGTGATTGTCTACAGGATCGCGATCAGCATGAGTGTGCACATGATCGCAACCGCCCGCATATTTGTGTGCCATGGCTCGTAACCTCCGTCGTTAGATTGGCTCGTTGTCGACGGCCCATCATAGACGGATTTCGCCACACAACGTCAATACGTGACGTTCCGGATCGCTCAGTCCCGGCCCGCGAGCTACCAGGGCGCCGGCTTGTAGTCTTTCAGGAACTGACCCCAGACGTGGGTGCCGTTGTCGATTCCGGAGAAAATGGGATCGACGATGCGCGCGGCGCCATCGATGATGTCGAGCGGCGGCGCGAAGCCCTGCTCCGTCTTGCGCGCCGCGTGCACCGCGGGGTCTTCGTCGGTCACCCAACCCGTGTCCACGGCATTCATGTGGATGCCATCGCGCACGTAGTCCGGCGCACTGGTGCGCGTCATCATGTTGAGCGCGGCTTTCGCCATGTTGGTGTGCGGATGCTTGTCGGTCTTCGTGGTGCGGTAGAACTGCCCTTCCATGGCACTCACATTAACGATATGCAGGTCGCGGCGACCGCTCTTGATCATCAGCGGCTTCAGCCGCGCATTGAGAACGTAAGGTGCGATGGCGTTGACCAGCTGCACTTCGAGCAGCTCCGGCGTCTGCACTTCATGCAACCGCAGTCGCCAACTGTTGGTCTCGCGCAGATCCACTTGCTGGCGGTCTTCATCGAAGCGGCCTGTGGGAAAGAGCGCCTCGCCTTCGAGGTAATCTTCATCGAGATAGTGCCGCTGCGAGAGCGCGGCGCTATGCACCAGTCCCTCCGGGTAACCGCGCGTCGCCGTCGGCAGGACCGCGCGGTCGGGTCGGTCCGGCGACTCGAGCAGGCTCTGGCAGAGCGCAGCATACTGCGCGAGCGTCACACGCATAGCGGCCGGCAGTGCAACCGCGCCCTCAACCTCCCGGGCTAACAGATGACGAAAAAACCCGGCGGGCCGGCGCACCGTCTGACAGGCGTTGTTCAAAATGAAGTCGAGCCGCGGCAGCTGATCGCCCAGCCAGCGCGCGAACAGCTCAACACTCGGCGTATGGCGCAGGTCGATACCGTGGATCTGCAGACGATCGCGGAACGCCGCGTAATCAGGCTCCTGTGCATAACGCTCCGCGGCGTCCACCGGAAAGCGCGTGGTTGCGACCACGTGCGCACCGGAACGCAGCAGCTTGAGCGACGCCTGAAAACCGATCTTCACCCGCGCACCGGTGACGAGCGCATAACGGCCATCGAGATTCGCGCTCTGCTCGCGTTTCGCGTAATTGAAATCGCCGCACGCCTGGCACATCGAATCGTAGTAGCGATGCACGCTCGTGTACGGCTGCTTGCACACATAACAGGCGCGCGCGGCGCTCAATTCCGGTTGTTCATCCGACGGCTGCGATTCGGGCGGCGGCAGCCACAGCGGCGCGTAGGTTTCACTGCGGCGCTGTTGGCGCAACCCGGCGCGCTCGAGTGCCTGTCGATCCTGTTGCTGCTCGAGCCCGCGTTCGGCGCGCCGAAACGCCTTCGCCATGCGCCGCAGATCCTTGCCGTCCGGCTTGGCGATGAGCCCTGCGAGCGTCAGCAACTCGCGCCGTTCATCCTGCGTCAGGCGCGTCAGCACACCGCGATCGGTCTCGATCGCTTGCAGCACGCGCAAACAGGCGCGAAAATCCGCGTCGTCGAACGGCGTATCGGTCATTTGCTAACCCAGCCCATGGGTCGCAAGGATACAGGGAACGCGAGGACTCCACTTGCGATCGAGCGCGCCGCTGCCGGCGCCTTTTCCGCCTATTTTCCGGCAAGTTCCGTTAGCAGAATCTTCCAGTGAGCCACATTGTCATCTAACGACTTCACGGGCAGCCGCTCATCCTTGCCGTGCGCGCGCAAGTCGGCCGGTAACACAGCCCATGAACCGTTGGCACCATAAACAGGGATCCCCGCAGCCCGGAATGGACGGGCATCGCTCGCCCCCGTCGCCATTTTGGGTGAGACCGGCGCTCCCGGATGCAGCGTGCGGACCGCCTTGGTATGAGCGGCAGTCACATCGGTACGCAGCGGCGAGGACAGCGACGCGCCGTATGTGTCATTGCGCGACACGATGACCTCAGGGTCGGCCACGATGGCAGCCAGGTCTTTCTGCACATCATTGGGGTGGACACCGGGGAAAATACGGCAATTGATCATCGCCGTCGCCAGTTGCGGCAGCGCATTGTCGGCATGACCGGCGAATAACCGGGTCGGCACGCATCGCGTCCGGGTCAGGCCGACCTCGCTTTCATCGGCCTCGATGACGTCCGCAGCAGCACCGTCCGCCGGATCTGCCAGCCAGGCCCGCATCGCATCACCTAACGCACCTGTCTCCTCCTTTTGCCGCACGTTTAAATAGGCCCTCGTGGTTTCACTCAGCACGGGTTCAAAGCGGTGCGTCTCGATCTTCTGCAACGCGTGGGCAAGGCTGTAGATCGCGTTGTCCTTGCGCGGTCTT
>DAIQQI010000330.1:0-3799 GCA_036786925.1 Steroidobacteraceae bacterium | reverse complement strand
GGCGAGGAACAGCACCTGCAGCGATGCCGGATCCGCGCCGCGCAAGGCCGCCGCAACCGGCAGGCTGGCCGCGGCCAGCATGGTCGAGAGTCCCACGTAGCCGCTGACAAACATGCCCAGCAACCAGACCGCGAGCGCGACCCCGAGCAGCCAGGGCGCCAGCGCCGCAATCGAACCCAGCAGGGTCGCCGCGCCCTTGCCGCCGCGAAAGCCGTGCCACAGCGGATACACGTGGCCGACGACCGCGGCGGCTGCGCAGGCCTCGGGCAGCCCGGTGGCCGGATTGCCGCCGAGGCCCGACAGCCAGACGGCAAGATAACCCTTGGCGACGTCAATGAGCACCGCGCCGGCCGCAAACCACACGCCCTGCGTGCGCAGCGCATTGGTGCCGCCGGCATTGCCGCTGCCCATGGTGCGGATGTCCACGCCGCGCAGCCGACCTAACAGCAGACTGCCATTGACGGATCCCAGCAGGTAGGCCAGCAGGATTCTGAGCAAGTATTCGAGCATGACGTTCAGCGACTCCGGAAGACTTCGGCCAGCATACAGCGCGCGCCGCCGCCGCCCAGCTGCTCAATCAGGTCCAGCGGCGCGGCAACGACGCGGTCGACGCATGCCTGCAGGCGCGTAAATGCCGCCGGCGGAAATGCGGCGCGCGCCCGTTGCGACATGGCGAGCACGGAGCTGTCGCCGAGGGCTTCGTCCCAGGTCGAGAGCTCGAGAATATTTGCGCAAAAATCAGCTGCCTGCCCGCGGCTGACCTCAATCACCTCGCGCCCGGTCGCGCTCAGCCGGCCTAACACGCGCGCCCGATCCTGCGCTGGCAGCGCTTCTGCAACAATGACTGCGAACCGCGTGCCAATGCTCAGCACGACATTGGTGTGGTAGTAAGGCGCGCCGGCGGCGTCCGCGGCGGCGAACAATTCGCATTCGTAGCCCATGTCGCTGCACCAGCGACGCGCCAGCGTCGGGTCGGTTCGCGGCGACGGCACGGCGTAGGCAACCCGGTTGCCGTGATCGAGCACCAGGCTGCCCGTGCCTTCGAGGTAAACCCCCTGCCGCTCGAACGCCGTGTAATCGAGCCTGCGGCGTACCCGGAAGCCGGAGCGCTCCAGCACCCAGTCGAGCAGCTCCGGGCGGCGCTCCAGCCGGCGATTGGCCGCCAGCATCGGATACAGCACCAGCGTGCCATCGGCATGAAAGCTGATCCAGTTGTTAGGAAAGACCGCATCGGGCCGCTGCGGCGGCGCGCGGTCCTCGGCGACCAGTACCTCGACGCCCTCGGCGCGCAGCTGCCTAACAAACGAGTCGAATTCGCGCAGCGCGATGGCGTTGGCGTCCGGCGGAGAAGCCTGCTGCGCCTGCTGAAACGCATTGGAGCCGGCGGTCTCGGCATTGAAGCCGAAACTGGCCGGGCGCACCATGAAGACGAGATCGGCGGATTGCTGCACGGCGCTGGGCATGGGTAACAATTATGCCCCCAAAACCGGGACTTGGCCGCGTGGCCGGTCGCCGGCGAGCCCGGACTGATGCTTTTGCAGCAACCGCAGGGCAGAATCAGCGGATGCTCGATCAGGTTCCGGTGCTGGATTTTGCGCAGGTCGGTACGCCCGCCTTCGCCAGGGACATCCATGACGCATTTGTCCGCTATGGCTTTGTTGCAATCGCGAATCACTCGATCGACCCGAAGCTAACAGAGCGGTTCCTGGGCCTGTATCGCGACTTTTTCGCGCGGCCCGAGCCCGCCAAGAAGCGCTACCACCAGCCCGGCGGCGGCGGCGCCCGCGGCTACACGCCGTTCGGCATCGAGACCGCCAAGGGCGCGACGCACTACGATCTCAAGGAGTTCTGGCATGTCGGCCGGGAGCTGCCGCCCGGGCACCCGCTGCAGCGCTACATGCCGCCTAACGTCTGGGTCGACGACCTGCCCGGTTTCCGCGAGACGTCGCTCGCGATGTTCGCGGCCTTCGACGCGATGGGGCTGGATCTGCTGCGTGCGATCGCCGTCTCGCTGCGACTGGAGCGTGACTATTTCGACGACAAGATCGAAGCGGGTAACAGCATATTGCGGGTCATCCACTATCCGCCGATGCCGCCCAATCCGACCGCCAGCGTGCGCGCCGGCGCGCATGAGGACATCAACGTCATCACACTGCTGATGGGGGCCGAGGAACCCGGGTTGCAGTTGCTGACCCGGCAGGGCACGTGGCTGGACGTGAATCCCGAGCCTGGCACCCTGGTCATCAATGTCGGCGACATGCTGCAGCGGCTGACTAACAACGTGCTGCGCTCGACCTCGCACCGCGTGATCAATCCGCCACGCGAGCGCGCCGCCAATGCGCGCTTCTCGATGCCGTTCTTCCTGCACTTCAATCCGGAATTCGAAATTCGCAGCCTGCCGCAGTGTGTCGAGGCGCAAGGCGTGGATCACTACCCGGTGCCGATCACCGCGGACGAGTACCTCCAGGAACGCTTGCGCGAAATCAAGCTGAAGTAGCCATGGCGAAGCTGTATTTCTATTACTCGACAATGAACGCCGGCAAGTCGACGGCGCTGCTGCAGGCCAGTTACAACTATGGCGAGCGCGGCATGCGCACGCTGGTGTTTACCGCGAAACTCGATGACCGCGGCGGTGGTCGCGTCCACTCGCGTATCGGACTGTCCCAGGACGCGCGTCATTTCCTGCCAGGCGCGAATCTTTTTGACGAAGTGAGCGCGGCGCATCGCGAGTCAGCCTTGAGTTGCGTGCTGATCGATGAATCGCAGTTTCTGGAGCCCGCCCAGGTGCAGCAGCTGGCGCGCGTGGTCGATGAGCTCAAAGTGCCGGTGCTCTGCTACGGCCTGCGCACCGATTTTCGTGGCCAGCTGTTTCCGGGCAGTGCCCAGCTGCTCGCCTGGGCGGATAACCTGGTGGAACTCAAGACCATCTGCCATTGCGGCCGTAAAGCCACCATGGTCGTTCGGGTGGGCGCCAACGGCGCGGTCGAGCGCGAGGGCGCACAAGTGGAGATTGGCGGTAACGAACGTTATGAGCCGCTGTGTCGGCACCATTTTGTACAAGCGATGCAACAAGGTCGCACCGAGACCTGAGAAGTCACTTTAACTTAGCGTCCGCGTCTGTGGCGAAGAACCAACAGAAGCCTGGCCGGCAGCGCAAATTCCGGTTGTAACTCAACGGTCATCCCTTTAAGTTTCACTCCCCAAATGAGCCGGATACCGGCCGTAACGTCTTGTTTCCCAATCTGGAGCGCCAGCGATGACTATCCGACGCCTGCGGGCTTTCTCGCCCCTGCCGATGACCGCCCTTGCCACCCTGCAGCGGCTTGCTTTGTTAGCAAGCGTGCTCGCGGCCGCGACGATCGCGCCAGCTGCGTTTGCGCAGTCTTCCGGCACGCAGGCAGCGGAAGAAGAGTTGACCGAAGTCACGGTCACCGCGAAGCGCTCCGTGCCTGATTTCGCGGGCGTGACCGAGCAGAACGCTCCCAAGTCGCGCATCACGGTGACCGCGGACTACCTCGAAACGCAGACAGCGGGCCAGACGGTGTTCCAGAGCATCAACATGGTGCCGGGCGTCAACTTTACTAACAACGATGCCTATGGCTCCTCCGGCGGCAACCTGCGCATTCGCAGTTTCGACGGTTCGCGCGTGTCGGTCACGTTCGACGGCCTGCCACTGAACGACAGCGGCAACTACGCGCTGTTACCAACCAGATGCTCGATCCGGAACTGGTGGATCGCGTCGAGATCAACCTCGGCACCACCGATGTCGACAGCCCGACCGCCTCGGCGGCTGGCGGCA
>DAIQQI010000059.1:0-12511 GCA_036786925.1 Steroidobacteraceae bacterium | reverse complement strand
GATACCTGGGCCACGGTCGGTTCCTGCGCGCAGATCGGCAAGAACGTGCACCTGTCGGGCGGTGTCGGCATCGGCGGCGTGCTCGAGCCGCTGCAGGCGACACCGACCATCATTGAAGACAACTGCTTCATCGGCGCGCGCTCCGAAGTGGTCGAAGGCGTCGTGATCGAGGAAGGCTCGGTGCTGTCGATGGGCGTTTTCATCGGCGCCAGCACCAAGATCTATGATCGGGCCAGCGGCACCGTCAGCTACGGCCGCGTCCCCGCCGGATCAGTCGTGGTGGCGGGCAACCTGCCGGCCAAGGACGGCAGTCACTCGCTGTACTGCGCGGTCATCGTCAAACGCGTCGACGCGCAGACCCGCGCCAAGACCGCCATCAACGATCTGTTGCGCACGGTGGATTGACTAGCTGACCAGCGCGGCGGATTTCACCAGCGCCCAGACCGACATGCCGGGCTGCAAATGCAGCGCGTCGACCGACTTGCGGGTCACGCGCGCCAGCAGCACTACGCCGGCGCAATCGATCTGCACCAGTTCGTGCGCCGGATTGTCATCCGCTGCGATCGCGACGATCCGGCCGCGCAGTTGGTTCTGCACGCTGGTGTCCCGCGGCTCGGAACAGGCGATGCTGACGTCACGGGCGAGAATCCGCAGCCGGACGTTCTGCCCTGGCGACAGGCCCTTGTCGGCCAGCCACAGGCTGCCACCCGGGAATTCGGCGCGTGCCAGCCGCCAGCGGGCGTCGTGCTCGACGATGCGGGCCGCAAGCACCGCGCCCAGGTCCTCGCCTAACACGACGCGCGCCTGCAGCGAGGCCAGAACTGCGGCGGCGGGCCCGCTGGCGCGAACCTGGCCTGCGTCCAGGACCACGAGTGTATCGGCGAGCCGCGCAACCTCATCGGCCGAATGCGACACATACAGCATCGGCGTGCGCAGCTCGTCGCGCAATCGCTCGAGCCACGGGAAGATCTCCTGACGCCGCGCCTGATCGAGCGATGCCAGCGGCTCATCCAGCAACAGCAGCCGCGGTTGCGTGGCCAGCGCCCGCGCAATCGCCACCCGTTGACGTTCGCCACCGGACAGCCGGTCGTGCCGCCGCGCCAGCAACGGCCCTATGCCTAACAGGTCGATGATACCTGCGAGGTGGCGGCGATTATCGGCCGGCGTGCGCCGCAGGCCGAACTCGAGATTGCCGCGCACGTCGAGGTGCTCGAGCAGGCTCGGCTCCTGAAAAACATACCCCAGCGCCCGGCGCCAGGTCGGCACGAAGATCCGCTGCGCATCGTCCTGCCAGATCTCGGCGCCGATGCGGATATGCGCGTCCACCGGCCGCTCGAGACCGGCCACGCAACGCAGTACGCTGGTCTTGCCGGCGCCCGACACGCCGTACAGGGCCGTGATTCCATGGGCCGGCAGCTGCAAGTCGATCGCCAGCGCGAAAGCACCGCGATTCAACCGGAACCGAACCAGGCTGTCCGCGCTGTTCAAGCCGGCCCCCGATCGCGGCGGCGATTCAGCCAGGCCAGCGCCACCAGCACCAGGAACGAGAATGTCAGCATGAACACGGACAAGGCGTGCGCGGCCGGATATTGCATCGCTTCGACGTGACTGTAGATCTGTGTCGACACGACGCGCGTCTGCCCGGGAATGTTGCCACCGATCATCAGCACCACGCCGAATTCGCCCACGGTGTGCGCAAACACCAGGATGGCGGCGGTCAGGATGCCGGGGCGCGCGATCGGCAGCGCGACGCTGAAGAATGCGTCCAACGGCCGCGCGCGCAACGTGGCCGCAACCTCCATCGGCCTGCGTCCCATGGACTCGAAGGCGTATTGCAACGGCAGCACCGCGAACGGCAGCGAAAACAGCAGTGAGCCAATCACCAGGCCCGGAAATGTGAACGACAGGGGCCCGAGACCCAGACTGGCGCTGATGCCGCCCACCCAGCCCTGCGGACCTAACAAAAGCAGCAGGTAGAATCCCAGCACCGTGGGCGGCAGTACCAGCGGCAGCGACGTCAGCGCGGCGACCGGCGCGCGCCACCGTGACGACGTGCGCGCCAGCCACCAGGCGATCGGCGTCGCAACGACCAGCAACAGCGCCGTCGTCAGCGTCGCCAGCTGCAGCGTCAACCAGATCGATTGCAGATCGTCAGTCGTAACCATGGCTGCGGATGATTCTATGCGCCTCGGCGCCGCGTAAATACTGCGCCAGCGAGCGCGCCGCGACATTGGCCTTGCCGTGCGCCAGCAGCACGAAATCCTGCTTGATCGGCCGATGCAGGCTTTGCGGCACGATCCAGGCGGAACCCGACCGCAGCCGGCCGTTCAACTGTACCTGCGACAGGGCCACGAACCCTAACGGCGCATTGCCGGACGCGGCGAACAGATAGGCCTGACCGACACTCTCACCTAACACCAGGCGCGAGCGCAGCCGGGCGTCGAGCTTGAGAGCCACCAGTACATCCATGGCGGCGGCGCCGTAGGGCGCCAGCTTCGGATCGGCCAGCGCCAGGCGCTGAAAATTGCCACGCTGCAATATGGCGCCACGCGCATCGACCAGGCCCGGTTGTGCACTCCACAGCGCGAGGCGACCGGTCGCGTAGGTGAACAGCGATACCGGATCGGCAAGACCCTCTGCGACCAATTGCTTCGGTGTGAGTTCATCCGCCGCCAGCAGCGCGTCGAACGGCGCACCGTTCTGGATCTGGGCCGACAACTTACCGGTGGAACCCACGGCTAACAGCGCGCGATGACCGGTGTCACGGGCAAAAGCCGCGGCAATCTTCTGCATGGGTTCGCTGAAATTGGCCGCCACCGCCACGGTCGTGTCGGCTCCGAACAGCACTGCACAATGGGTACCCAGGGCCAGCAGGGCCCAGGCGAATCGTTTCATTCCACCATGCTAGCCGAAACGACCGGTGATGTAGTCTTCAGTCAGCTTGTGCGAGGGATTGGTGAAGATCTTGTCGGTCGGGCCAACCTCGATCAGATCGCCCAGGTGAAAATACGCAGTGCGCTGCGAGACCCGCGCCGCCTGCTGCATGGAATGCGTGACGATGACGATCGCGTAGGTCTGCCGCAGTTCGTCGATCAGGTCCTCGATGCGCGCCGTCGCGATCGGGTCCAGTGCCGAGCACGGCTCGTCCATCAGGATTACTTCGGGATTGACCGCCAGCGTGCGCGCGATGCACAGGCGCTGCTGCTGACCGCCCGACAGACTCGTGCCCGGTTGCGCCAGCCGGTCCTTGACCTCTTCCCACAGACCGGCCCGTTTCAGGCTTTCCGTGACGATTTCATCCAATTCGGACCGGTCCGCCGCCAGGCCATGGATCCGGGGTCCGTAGGCGACGTTTTCAAAAATCGATTTTGGAAACGGATTGGGCTTCTGGAAGACCATGCCCACGCGCGAGCGCAGCTGCACCACGTCCTGGCGCTTGTTCTGGATATCACGGCCATCGAAGATGATTTCGCCGGTCACGCGCGCCGATGGAATAGTGTCGTTCATGCGATTGAGGCAGCGCAGGAACGTGGACTTGCCGCAACCCGAAGGTCCGATCATGGCCAGCACCTGCGCACGCGCGATGTCGATGCTGACACTGCGAATGGCCTGTTTGTCGCCGTACCAGACATCGACATTGCGGCAGGTCATCAGTGGATTGGGCACCGTGACATCGCCAACTGTGGCCCGGACCGGCGCCACCTCGGGTTGTGCATTCATTAACATTTACCAGCGCTTCTCAAAACGATTTCGAAGATAAACCGCCGTGGCGTTCATTACCACCAGAAAAACCAGCAGTACGATGATCGCGCCCGAGGTGCGTGCGATAAACGCACGCTCCGGCAGGTCCGACCACAGGAAAACCTGCACCGGCAGCACTGTAGCCGCGTCGGTCAGACCCTGGGGCACATCGACGATGAAAGCCACCATGCCGATCATCAGCAGCGGCGCGCTCTCGCCTAACGCGCGGGCCATGCCGATGATCGCGCCGGTCAGCATGCCGGGCAAGGCCAGCGGCAGCACGTGGTGCATGACGGTCTGCACCTGTGACGCGCCCATGCCGAGCGCCGCTTCGCGAATCGACGGCGGCACGGCCTTCAGGGCCGAGCGCGAGGCGATGATCACGGTTGGCAACGTCAGCAGCGTCAACACCAGCGAGCCCACGACCGGCGCCGACCGCGGCATTCCGAAGAGGCCGATGAACACCGCCAGACCTAACAAACCATAGACGATCGAGGGCACCGCCGCCAGGTTGTTGATGTTGATCTCAATCAGGTCGGTGAAGCGGTTGCGAGCGGCAAATTCCTCGAGGTAGATCGCCGCCGCGACACCGATCGGGAATGACAACAGCAGCGTCAGCCCCAGCGTCAGCAGCGAACCCATCAATGCGCCGCGCACGCCGGCCTGCTCCGGATCGCGTGAGTCGCCATTGCCGAGGAATTCGCGGTTCAGCTGCATTGTCAGTATTCCAGCGGCCGTCATCCTGTCGACCACGGCGACCTGCTGGTCCGTCAGACGACGTTCGGCCACCGGCGCGTTTCGACCAACCTGCCCTTTGACAAACATGTCGACAGTATCGTCCGCGGGCATCGTGAGCTGGGCGCGTGTTCCGATCAAACTCGGATTGGCTACGACCGCGCGCTGCAAGCTCAGAAACGATCCGCTGCTGACCAGCTGATAGAGCTCGCGCAGGTTCGCGCGTCCTTCGACATCGGGAAATTTCTCGCGCAATGCGGCCTTGATCAGTGCCTGGTAATCCGCGGTCGCCAGCGCCTCGGGCGCGCGCCCGCCCTCGGGATCAATGATCTCGGGATCGTAGTAGATCTCGAGTGTAACGTAGCTTTGCCGGAACACCGACGCGCCATCGGCAATGATCTTGCCAAACAGACCGAAGACGGCCAGCACGCCCAGCGAGACCGCCAGCACACCGAGCGCACGGAATATGAACTCGGAACGATAGCGGCGGCGCAGGCTGCGCGCCACCAGCACCTGGGTCTGCTTCGACGTGCGATTTGCAGTGGAATTCATTCGTACTGCTCGCGATACCTGCGGACCACATAAAGAGCGATCGCGTTCAGCGCCAGTGTCACGACGAACAGCACCAACCCTAACGCAAAGGCCGCCAGCGTCTTGGGGCTGTCGAACTCCTGGTCGCCGACCAGCAGGGTGACGATCTGCACCGTGACCGTGGTGACGGCCTCGAGCGGATTGGCCGTCAGGTTGGCGGCGAGACCCGCCGCCATGACGACGATCATGGTTTCACCAATCGCGCGCGACACGGCTAACAGCACGCCGCCGACAATACCGGGCAGCGCCGCCCGCAGCACGACCTGGCGCACGGTTTCGGAGCGCGTCGCGCCCAACGCATAGGCGCCGTCGCGCAGGCTCTGCGGCACGGCAGTAATCATGTCATCGGCGAGTGACGAGACGAACGGGATGATCATGACGCCCATGACGAGCCCAGCATTCAGCGCACTCTCGCTCGCAACTTCCAGACCCAGGTTTTCGCCCAGCGTGCGTAGCGCCGGACCGAGCGTGGTCGCCGCGAAAAACCCATAGACCACAGTCGGCACGCCCGCCAGGACCTCGAGCAAGGGCTTGACGACCTTGCGCAGCCGGCGCGACGCATACTCCGCGAGATAAATCGCAGACATGAGACCGATCGGAACGGCGATCAGCATCGCTATCAACGATATCAGCAAGGTGCCGGTGAACAGCGGCACCGCGCCAAACGATCCCTCGGCGCCCACCTGATCGGCGCGGATCGCCATTTGCGGACTCCAGCTGGTGCTGAAGAGAAACTCCGTGACCGGCACCTTGGCGAAAAACCGCACCGCCTCGGTCAGCACCGACAGCAGGATCGCCAGCGTCGTCAGCACGGCGAGCAAAGAACAAAGGAACAAGACCGCGCGCACCGCGCTCTCGACCGAATTGCGCGCCCGCATCTCGGGGCGGATGCGGCTGCGGACCATCACGATGGCGATGATTCCGAGCGCCAGCACCAGCACCGTCAGCGCGAGACGCGCGGCGCTGCGCAATTGCAGGTACTCAGCGGCTGCCGCAGCGGTTGCCGGCGGCACGTTAGCCATCGTGGCGTTGCCGGCAATCACATTGCGCAGATCATTGACCAGAAGACCGAATTCGCCAGGCGGCAGCGCGCGCTGGTCGGCTGGCAGATGCGAGGTCACCAGCCCCATCAACACCTGGTCCTGGAACATCCACCACAAGACTGCGATCAGCAGCGCCGGCGCCGCGCACCACAAGGCCGTCAGCATCCCGTAGTGCCCGGGCAGCGAATGCAGATCCCGGATACCGCGCGGGCCGCCCACTGTCGCCAGTGAGCGGCCCCGCCCGATCCAGAACGCTGCCGCCGTCAGCAACAGCAGCGCTAACAGAGTCAGTGCTGGAGTCACATTACACGTCGAGCTTCATCAGAAGCCCCAGTTGATGTCCAGCTGCAGCCGATTGTAGTCGCGATTGCGGACCGAGCCGACTCCGGTAATAGTCGTTGCAACATCATTGTTCAACTGGTTGATGAAGTAAGTTGCGTTGAAGCGGAAATTACGGGCGAAAGCGTAACCGAATTTCAACACCACGCCATCCCCGTCGGTGACGCCGTCCGCAAAGTCAGAGTCCACGTACTGGCCGAAGAGCGCGTCTTTTTCGATTTTCTGGTAGACCGCACCGACTTCCCAGGTCTTGGGGTTGGCGGCCCGGCCGTACTGGAGCCCAACCGAGTACGCGGTATCGAGAACTGCATCGCCGTTCTGGGCGTAGTCGACGTAAGCCGTGAACGGCCGGTCCGCCAGCGTGGTCGCAAATTCACCAAACACTTCAACGACGTTGTAGTCGAACTGCAGGCAGGTCGCGATGCCCCTGCGGCAGACAGCTGCGCTGGCCGTTGTCGTGTTGCCGTTACCAGTGACGGTGTTGTCCTGGAACGGGTTGTAGCCCTTGGTGCCGCCATGGTCGAAATACGACGCGCCAACCGTGAAGCGCGACTTCAGCGCCGGGTTGCTGCGCCAGCCGAACTGCGCGCCTAACATGTTGGTGTCCGCCGCCGCGCTGCGCTCGATCACATCGTTATAGAACGCGCTGGCAAAGAACCCACCGGGGACCGTGCCCTGGTAGTTGATCGCGAGACCTTCCGGGTTGATGTCGCCGTCGAAGAACAGGCTCTGGCCCGCGCGCACCCAGGGGTATTTCATCTTGCCTGCGGTCACTTTCAGGGTCGGGGTCGCCTGCCACTCCGCATACGCCAGATCCAGATCCAGCGCCTTGCGCGAATTGACGTTCGTCAGCGTCTGATTAGACGAGCGCGGGTCGGTACCACCTGTGGCGATCTGGATTTCCGCCTTGATCGTATCGTTGACCTTGGCGGTCGCGCTCAAACGCGCGCGAATGCGGTCGCGATAGCGGTCGATCGGCACGTATTGCTGGTCAAAGGCCTCGGTCCGCCAGCGCAGGTCGCCCTTGAACGTGTAGCGGCCGACCCATTCGCCGACATTGCCGGCGGTCTTAGCCAGGTTGTCGCTCTGCAGGTCGAGCGCGTTCTGGACGTCGTTGTTGACCGTCTGCTGGGCGTTGACCGCTGCGACCGCCGTCTGCACCGATTCGGCCTGTTTCGTTTGCGCGGTTTCCAGCTGCGCGACGCGATCAATGAGCGCCTGGATCTGCGCGCGCATGGCGGCCACATCTTCGGCCGTTGCGGCCGGAGCCGCGGTGGTCTTCGCGGCTGGCTTGGCTGCCAGCGCGGCGTTGGCGCTGAGCAGCGTGCACGCTGCCACGATGGCCGCGCGTGTGAGTTTCTGAGTCATCTTGAGTCCCTCAATTCTGTTAGGTATGCAGGTATCGGAATTACGGCCTGAAGAGCTTCTGCGCCTTCACGTCGGCGCGGGTCTTCGCGAGGTCCGCCTTCGGCTGCGGCACCAGGCCGCGTTCAGCGAGGTAGCCTTCGGCGCCCACAGCCTTGTCACTCAGGTACTCAGAGACGAACTCGTTCATGCCCGGGATGACCTTCATGTGCGCTTTCTTCACATAGATGAACAGCGGGCGCGAGGCCGGATAGGTGTTATTTGAGATGGTTTCGAACGTCGGCATATAGCCTTCGATCTTGACCGCTTCGATCTGCGCCAGGTTTTCTTCCAGGAAGCTGTAGCCGAAGATGCCGAGAGCGGTCGGATTCGCCTCGATTTTCTGGACGATCAGATTGTCGTTCTCGCCGGCTTCGATGTAGCCACCGTCATCGCGAATCGTGTGACAGACGCGCTTGAAGCGGCGCTCGTCCTGGCTGCGCAGCGTGTTGATCCAGGGGTAGCTGCGGCAACCGTTTTCCATGTACAGCTCATGGAAGGAGTCGCGCGTACCTGAGGTCGGCGGCGGACCTAACACTTCGATCTTGGTCTTCGGCAGTGACTTGTCGATGTCGCTCCACAGGCGGTAGGGATTCGGGATCATCGAGGTGGGATTGCTCGGATCCGGAATCTGCTTGGCAAGCGCGAGGTAGACCTGCTTGCGGGTCAGCGCCATTGGCTTGGCCTTCTTGGAATGCGCAATCGTCAGGCCATCGAAGCCAATCTTGATCTCAATAATGTCGGTGACGCCTGCCTTGCTGCAGGACTCGAACTCCGCCAGATTCATGCGGCGCGAGGCATTGGCGACATCCGGGTACTGCGGACCCACGCCCATGCAGAATAATTTGATTCCACCACCGGTGCCTGTGCTCTCGACCTTGGGCGTCTTGAACTTGCCCTGGCGGCCGAACTGCTCGGCGACTGTGGTCGTGAAGGGGTAAACCGTCGAAGAGCCGACGATGCTGATGGTGTCGCGCGCTGCCTGGGCATGCGCAGCGTTGGCCGCGGCCAGAACCATGACTGATGCGGCGACACGGATGATCTGCTTGAGCACGTTGATAGCCTCCTGAAGTGACGCTGCGCACTGTATTGCGGTTGTGTTGCAGAGATATTTCAGCGGCGCCGATTAAAAGGGCTTGCGCGGTCGCGTGGCGCGCCCTATAAACGCGCACCCTCCTGAGCCCGGGCGCAACGGCACCTCGATGAGTCAAATCCCAAGCAGCAAGACCCTGGAACTGACCCTGGACCTGATGGCCCGCAATTCGGTCACCCCCGAAGACAGCGGCTGCCAGAACGTCATGATGGAGCGCCTGCGCTCCAGCGGATTCGACGTGGAAGCCCTGCGTTATGGCAATGTCGACAACTTCTGGGCCAAACACGGCAGCGGCAAGGGCCCGGTCCTGTGTTTCGCAGGACACACCGACGTGGTCCCCACGGGTCCGCTGGAGGAATGGCAAAGCCATCCGTTCACGCCGACGATCCGCGATGGCGTGCTGTACGGCCGCGGCGCCGCCGACATGAAAAGCGGCCTGGCCGCGATGATCACGGCCACCGAGGAATTCCTGCGCCGTCACCCGAAGCACAAGGGCACCATCGCCTATCTGATCACCAGCGACGAGGAAGGCCCTTCGGTCGATGGCACCAAGAAAGTCGTCGAGACCCTGGTCGCCCGCAAGGAAAATATCGACTGGTGCGTGGTCGGCGAACCGTCGAGCGAAAAACAGCTCGGCGACACCATCAAGATCGGCCGCCGCGGGTCCGTTTCAGGCCGCCTCACCGTGCACGGTGTGCAGGGCCACGTGGCTTATCCGCACCTCGCCGAAAATCCGGTGCACACGCTGGCGCCGGCGCTCGCCGAGCTGACAAGCCGGATCTGGGACCAGGGCAACGAGCACTTCCAGCCCACGACCTTCCAGATTTCCAACCTGAATGCCGGTACCGGCGCGCCGAACGTGATCCCCGGCGAACTGAAGGCGCGCTTCAACCTGCGCTTCGGGCCAGTGCAGACCATCCAGGGCTTGCGCGAAACCGTCGAAGGCATCCTCGCCAGGCACAAGGTGCGCTTCACGATCGAGTGGTATGTGTCGGGCGAGCCTTTCTATACGCCGCCCGGGGCGCTGTCAGCGGCGGCGGTCGGCGCGATCCAGGACATCACCGGCGTGACGCCGAAGCTCTCCACCGGGGGCGGCACCTCCGATGGTCGCTTTATCGCGCCGATGGGCGCGCAGGTCGTGGAGCTCGGCGTTACCGGCGCTACGCTGCACAAGGTCAATGAGAACGTCCGGGTTCAGGAAATCGACCAATTGCACGGCATCTACCTGCGGCTGCTGGAACGATTGTTAGCCTGACCGCGCTTTAGAAAACCCGCATTGCGATCCACCAGGCAACGGCCGCGATGAAGGCCGAACTCGGGATGGTCAGCACCCAGGCGACGGCAATGTCGCCGAACACGCCCCAGCGCACGCCGTTAGGTCTTGTTGCGGAACCCACGCCGAGAATTGCCCCGGTGATGGTGTGCGTCGTCGACACCGGGATTCCCAGCGACGTGGCCGTGAACAGCGTCACCGCACCACCCGTCTCTGCCGCAAAACCGCCGACCGGACGCAGCTTGGTGATGCGCTGACCCATGGTCTTGACGATGCGCCAGCCGCCAAACAAGGTACCGAAGGCGATCGTCACGTAGCAGGCAATCACCACCCAGTGAGGCAACGTGTCGCGGGTGGTCAGGCCAGCCGCAATCAGCAACAGCCAGATGATGCCCATGGTCTTCTGCGCATCGTTGCTGCCGTGCCCGATGCTGTAGGCCGCGCAGGACACCAGCTGCATGCGCCGGAACCAGCGATCCACAGTGCTCGGCGTCAGGCGTCGACACGACCAGGCGGTCACCAGCATGACCAGCGCGCCCAGGGTGAAGCCAATGAAGGGCGACAGCACAATGAACAACACGGTCTTCGAAATACCGGCGCCGATCAGCGGGCCGGTTCCGGCCTTCGCGACAGTCGCGCCGACCATGCCGCCGATCAGCGCATGCGATGAACTCGAAGGAATGCCGTAAAACCAGGTGATCAGATTCCAGCTGAAAGCGCCCACCAGCGCGCCGAAAATGACGTATTGGTCGACCACCTCAGGCATGACGATGCCCTTGCCGACCGTGGCCGCCACCTTGAGCTCAAATATCAGGTAGGCGACAAAATTGAAAAATGCCGCGAACGCGACCGCCTGCAGCGGCTTCAGCACGCCGGTGGAGACCACCGTAGCGATCGAATTGGCCGCGTCATGAAAGCCGTTCATGAAATCGAAGGCCAGCGCCAGCGCGATCAGCGCCACCAGGACCGTCATCGTGATGCCGAGATCCATCAGGAATTCTCGAGCACCAGGCTCTCGATGACGTTAGCAACATCCTGGCATTTGTCGGTCGCGGCTTCCAGCAATTCGTAAACTGCCTTGAGCTTGATGACCTGCCGCGTATCGGGCTCGTCGCGGAACAATGAGGAAATTGCCGCACGCATGATGCGATCGGCGTCCGATTCCAGCGAGTCGATCTGCTGGCAGATAGTCAGTATTTCAGGCGCGCGATCCAGATGGCTGAGCAGTCCAACGGCGACCTGCAACTTATCGCAGCACTGGTTCAGGCACTCGGCCAGACGCTGCGCCTCCGGCGTCAGCTTCTGGATGTCATAGAGCGCAAAAGATTCGGCGGTGTCCTGGATCAGATCCAGTATGTCATCCAGGCGGGAAATCAAGCGATGAATGACGTCCCGATCGAATGGCGTGATGAACGTCGTGTGCAGCAATGCGACGCAGTCATGCGTGATGCGATCGGCGCGGTGCTCGAGGTCCTGGATACGTTCGATCTGCTTGGTACGCTCGATCGAATCGCTGTGGGACGCCAGCAACTGCACGACCGCGACGCCTCCCTGCTTGATCAAATCGACGTGGTCATTGAAAAATGCGTAAAAACGCTTTTCCTGCGGCATCAGCCGCGAAATGAATTTCATGCTTGTCCCCCTGCCCGATCAGGCGGAGGGAATTGTAGTTAGTGCCTGTGCTGCTGGCGAGCGTTTGCGTAGATGCCGACCGCCGCCAGGCCGATTACCGCGACCAGCACCCAGACCGGCATCGACAAACCCAGAAACTGCCAGTCGATCTTGGCGCATTCGCCACCGCCGGTCAGCACCTTGCGTACGACCTCCATCAGCGGAAACACTTCCAGCATGAAATCGAGCGTCGCACCGCAGGAAGGGACCGAACCGGGCGGCAGGCTCTGGATATAGACATGGCGGGCCGACACGTAACCCGGAAACAGCGCCACCAGGAAGATCAGCGCCGAGGGGCCGTCGAACATCGCCGTCACCGCGCCCGAGGGCAGGAATTCGCGCAGCGTGCGCAGGTCGTTGAAGACCTGCGCCGAGCCACCGGTCTGACGGCGCAGCGTGGCGGCGAAGGTGGCATCGAACAGACGATTGCGCAGCCGCGCATCGACGCGCTCGCCCACGCCGTGCAGCAGCCTGGAACGCACCAGCTCCAGCAACTCCATCATCACGTAGGCGGCAATGACGATGGCGAACAGCATCCACAACGTGCGCTCGTTGCGGCTGTTCACCACGCGGTCGTAGACCTCGAGCATGAACCAGGTCGGCGCCAGCACCATCAGGCTG
>DAIQQI010000329.1:0-3812 GCA_036786925.1 Steroidobacteraceae bacterium | reverse complement strand
CGTATTCGTCGATCAGGGCCGGAAAGCGTTGCGTGAAGTCGTCAATGAATTCCAGCAGGCCCGCGGCGCGCGCTAGGTTTAGGCGCGCGGCATCTTTCTCGCTGCGCCAGCGCGATGCCTGGTACTTCGGCATTTCCTGCGGCAGGTCGCGATAGACACCGCCAGGCCGGTAATAGGTGGCGTGCATGCGCGTGCCGGATACCGCCTCGTAGCAGTCCATCAGGTCTTCACGTTCCTTGAAGCACAGCAGGAACACCGTCATTGCGCCGATATCGAGGCCGTGCGCACCAAGCCACATCAGGTGATTCAGGATGCGCGTGATCTCATCGAACATGACGCGGATGTACTGCGCCCTGAGCGGCGCCTGCAGACCTAACAGACGTTCGATGGCCAGCACGTAAGCGTGCTCGCTGCACATCATCGACACGTAATCGAGCCGGTCCATGTAGCCGATCGACTGGTTGAATACCTTGGACTCCGCGAGCTTCTCGGTCGCGCGATGCAGCAGGCCGATGTGCGGATCCGCCTTCTGGATGGTCTCGCCGTCCATCTCCAGCACCAGGCGCAGCACGCCATGCGCAGCCGGATGCTGCGGCCCGAAGTTCAGCGTGAAATTGCGGATCTCAGCCACGCTTGCCGTCTCCCGGCACGGCACGGCTCAGCGCCGGATCATAGCGACGGTCGTCGCGGATGGTCTTGGGCACCAGCACCCGCGGCTCGATCGTCACCGGTTCGTACACCACGCGACCCAGGGTCGCGTCGTAACGCACCTCGACATTGCCGATCAGCGGAAAATCCTTGCGAAACGGATGACCGATGAAGCCGTAGTCCGTGAGGATGCGGCGCAGATCGACATGGCCGCGGAACAGGATGCCGTAGAGATCGAAGGCTTCGCGCTCGAACCAGTTCGCCGAGGCCCAGATGCCGGCCACGGAATCGATAACCGGATCTTCGTTATCTTCGCCATACACGCGCAGCCGCAGGCGCTCGTTATGCGTGACAGATAACAGTTGATAGGCGACCGCAAAGCGCGCGCGATGCCCGCCCCAGGGCGCTTCGCCATGGCCGCTGCCGGCCGGACCGCGCGCCGCGCCACGACTGAATCCCGAACGCGTCGCCGACTCGGTCTGCCACTCGCTGCCGCCGTACTCGAGGTAGTCGACGCCGGCAATGTCGATCAGCATTTCGAAACGCAACGACGGATTGTCGCGCAGCACCGCGGCCACGGCTAACAAATGCGCCGGGGCAACCTCATAACAGAGTTCATCGCTCAGGGCCGGCAGGCGGGTGACGCGATCGCCCAATGCCGCCTGCACGTTCGCCGCCAGGCGCTCGATCCTGGCGATACCGCTCAGGCTGACGCTCACGCCGCGGCTCCCGCCAGCGGCCGCTTCGCCACCGCGCCACCGGCAATGGTGCTGGTGCGGGCGATCTTCTTCTGCAATTGAATGATGCCGTACAGCAAGGCCTCGGCCGTGGGCGGGCAGCCCGGCACGTAAACGTCGACCGGCACGATGCGGTCGCAACCACGCACCACCGCATAGGAATAGTGGTAGTAGCCGCCGCCGTTGGCGCAGGAACCCATCGAGATGACCCAGCGCGGCTCGGCCATCTGGTCATAAACTTTGCGCAGGGCCGGCGCCATCTTGTTGACCAGGGTCCCGGCGACGATCATCACATCCGACTGCCGGGGGCTCGGACGGAATACGACCCCGAAGCGGTCGAGGTCGTAGCGTGAGGCGCCCGCATGCATCATTTCGATCGCGCAGCAGGCAAGCCCGAAAGTCATCGGCCACAAGGAACCGGTGCGCGCCCAATTGACGAGGTTATCGACGCCGGTGGTGACAAAGCCGCGCTGCGCAAACCCTTCTTCGTCTAATCCCACTCGAGCGCTCCCTTCTTCCACTCGTAGATGAAGCCCACGACCAGAATGAGCAGAAACAGGCCCATGGCGATCAGGCCGGGCGCACCGATGTCCCGGATGGCCACCGCCCAGGGAAAGAGGAAGGCGATTTCGAGGTCGAAGATGATGAACAGAATGGCTACCAGGTAATACCTGACGTCAAACTTCATGCGGCTGTCTTCAAAGGCCTCGAAGCCGCATTCATAGGGGGATTTTTTCGCCGCGTCCTCGGGTTGACGCGTGAAATAGCCGCCGATGGCCGTGCCCAGCAGCATCAAAACGACGGCTATACCGGTCGCAACAGCTAGGAAAATCAGGACCGGAAGATAATTTGTTAGCATCAAAGCGCCATTCACCGCGCGACCGCGCCGAACGGGGCGCAATTCTAGCAGTGCAGCATGATGCTGTGAAATCTAGATTTGTACCTAGATTCGATTTGGTGCCGACGGGGAGATTCGAACTCCCACACCTTGCGGCGCTAGCCCCTCAAGCTAGTGTGTCTACCAATTCCACCACGTCGGCGAAAAATCTGATCTGGCTAAGGCGCTATTTCTTTTCCGGAGCCGCCGGCGTTGTCGCTGGGGCCGGCACGGCTGTACTCACCGGGGGCAAGGCAGGCGCCGTGGTTGCCGGCACCGTGGCGGGCAGCGTGGTCGCAGGGACTTCCAGCAGCGGCTTGGGCGCTGCAACTTCCTGCTTGCCGGTGTAGGCCAGCACCAGGCTGTTGATCATGAAGACAATCGCGGCGATGGCGGTCGCCCGGGACAAGCCGGTGGTCGCGCCTCGCGCGCCAAAGACCGTGCCTGACGCGCCAGCGCCAAAACCAGCGCCCGCATCCGCACCACGGCCTCGCTGCAGCAACACCAGCGCGATGATGATCACCGCACTGAACAACTGCACGCCTGTTAGAAAAATTCGCAACATAGTTTGGTACCCAATCCAGTCCTGATCGCGTCAGCCGTCCGCGGCCGCGACAATCGCCAAAAATTCATCTGCCTTCAGGGACGCGCCGCCGATCAAGCCGCCATCGACATCCGGCTTGGCAAACAGCTCCGCGGCATTCCCGGCCTTGACACTACCGCCGTACAGGACGCGCGTTAGGCCGGCAATTTTAGCATCGTGGCCCGCCAGCCGCGCCCGAATGAACTGGTGAACCTGCTGCGCCTGTTCAGGGCTCGCCGTCCGGCCGGTACCAATGGCCCAGACGGGCTCATAGGCGATCACGGCGCCTGCAAAGCTGGCCACCCCGCTGAGCGCCAGTACCGCGTCCAGCTGGCGCGCGACCACGGCCTCCGTCTGGCCCGCTTCGCGCTCGGCCAGCTGCTCGCCCACGCACAAGATTGGGGTCAGGCCGGCTGCAATGACGGCCGCGTACTTGCGGGCGACCAGTGCGTCAGTTTCGCCGAACAGGCTGCGACGCTCGGAATGGCCGACGATCACATGGCTGCAGCCGACGTCTTTGAGCATGCTGGCGGCAATTTCACCGGTAAATGCGCCCGGCGCTTCCGCGCAGACCGTCTGGGCACCCAGCCGCACGCGGCTGCCGTGGATGGCGCGACCGACATCGGTCAAATAGAGCGCCGGCGGACAAACGACACACTCGCTGGCGCCACGGTCTTTGAGACCCGCCACTACCGCCTCGATCAGGCGCGCGTTTTCGGCGCGCGAGCCGTGCATTTTCCAGTTACCGGCAACAATCGGCTGGCGCATGGGCTGGACCTTACCCGTGGCGGGCATGAAAAAGGGGCGCGATCATAGCGGCGCAGCTGGCGAGGGGCAACCTAAAGTCGGCGGGGCTTGGGACTCAGGCGGCGGCCCGGCGGACCACATCCGCCAGTTCGTTGGCACAGGCGGCCGTGGTCGGCTGGTCCCGCCCTTCGACCATCACCCGGATCACGGGTTCGGTTCC
>DAIQQI010000058.1:0-12543 GCA_036786925.1 Steroidobacteraceae bacterium | reverse complement strand
GCCACGGGCACCGATGTGCCGCCCACGCTGCTGACCACCGGCGACGGTTCCTTCGGTTTCTACCCGGCGGAACTGCATGCCGCCGCGATGGCGGGCCTGAAGCTCATCTGCGTGGTCGGCAACGACGGCGCCTGGGGCACCGAGCTGCATGGGCAGGTGAAAGCCATCAAGCGCACCATCAATACCGAGCTTGGCTACCAGCGCTACGACCTTGTGGGCGTGGGTTTCGGCTGTCACGGCGAACATGTCGCTACGCCCGCCGAGCTCCAGCCGGCCCTCGACCGGGCATTCGCCTATAACGGGCCAAGCGTGGTCAATGTGATTATTGACCGGAGTGCGGGCGCGCAGATCAAATCCGATGCGCGTGCGCAGATGATCATGTTCGATGACCTGGCCAGCAACCTCAAAGCCCAACACACGTTCGCTGGCTGAAAAAGAAGGGACCATGAACGTACGCGCCGCCGACACAGATTTCCCGTATCCGCGCCCGGCCTACGCCTGGTACGTCGTGTTCGTGCTGTGGTGCGCCTACGTGCTGGCCTTCGTCGACCGCGAAATCATCGCGCTGATGGTCAAGGACATCAAGATCTCACTGCGCCTGTCCGACTGGGAGATCAGCTGGCTGTTAGGATTCGCGTTCGCATTTTTCTACACGTTCATCGGTATTTTCCTGGGCTGGCTCGCCGATTGGGGCAATCGGCGCTGGCTGCTGTTTGCGGGCGTCACGGTGTGGAGCTTCATGACCTGCGCCTGCGGCATGGCCACCACGTATCCGGGGCTGTTCGCGGCCCGCGTCGGGGTCGGCGCCGGCGAGGGCGCCCTGAATCCGGCCGCGCTGCCGATGATCAAGGATTATTTCCCGCCGGAGAAAGTCGGCCGCGCCACCGGCTTCTATACCGCCGGCGTATCCAGTGGCAGCGGCGTGGCCTTCATCATCGGCGGCGGCCTGATCTATCCGGCTTTGCTGGCCGCGGGACCACAGGTCTGGCCGATCGTCGGGCACGTCGAACCCTGGCAGCAGATGTTCCTGTACGTGGGAATGCCGGGCTTTCTGATCGCCCTCCTGGTCCTGACCATCAAGGAGCCGGTCAGGCGCGAGTTTCTGCGTACCGGAAAGAAACCGCTCGCGGCACCGTTGTGGGAGACCCTGGCCTTTCTCTTCAAGCGTTGGCGCACGTACATCGTGCTGTTCCTGGCACTGTCGGTGCTCGCCATCATGGCTTACGGCGTCGGGTTCTGGATTCCGGAATTCCTGCGCCGCACCTATGCGCTCGACGACAAGACCTGGGGCATGTATGTCGCGTGGCGCGGTGTCGTCACGGTGCTCGCGGGTCTTGTCGGTGTCATCGCGGGCGGCTGGGCCTGCGACCTGCTGAAGGACAAGTATCAGGACAGTTACGTGCGAATCTGCATCGCGGCATATGTCCTGATGGCGATCGGCTACGGCACCTTTGCGCTGATGCCAACTCCCGAGCTGGCGCTCCTGATGCTGATACCGGCATCGATCGGCGCGGCGGCTCCGACCGCTGCCGGGGCAGCCGCGGTGCTGGCGATTTCACCGCCGCACATGCGCTCGCAGATCACGGCGTTCTACTACTTCGTACTCAACGTGGTGGGCCTGACCGTCGGGCCGCCGGCAGTCGGCGCGATGACGGACTTCTACTTCCATGACGAGTCGCAGTTGCGCTATTCGATTACCGTGGTCGCGATATTCTTCTCGATAATCGGCATGGCCTTGCTGCTCTACAACCGGCGTCATTTCCGGACTGGCATGGAAGAAGCGAAAGCCTGGTCGTAGCGGGCCCTGCGGGTCTTTTTAAACCTTTAGTGAAACAATTAACGCATTTTTCCGTACTACTTAGTTTGGATTTGAAACTATGAGCACAGATTCCAAGGGCGGACTCCCCATCCTGCAACGCGATCACCGCAGTGTCATGGGCAAGATTCTCTACACCAGCAAGAAGCCCGAGCGGCTCAACCAGGAACGCGGCCGGGAGTACTTCCGCATGGATGTGCATGCCGATGGCACGCGCACCTGCACCGCGCATTGCGAGATCGATGATCGCCCCTCGGTGATGCGCGACATCACCTACTCGCTGGACCGCGACTGGATGCCGACCGACTGCTTCGTACGCCTGTCTGTCGGCAGCAAGTTCATGGGCTCAGGATGGTTTCGATTTCACCCTGGATACGCCGAGTGCGAGGCTAACACCTCGCTCGAAGGCCGCGTCTCGCAGCGGATGGACCTGGCAACGCCGCTCAAGACCTTCCAGAACCATGCAATCGCCTGCGACGCCTGGCACCTGCGGCTGATCGACCAGAAAAAGCCCGGCCAGGTCCAGCGCATCAACCAGATGCTGCTGTCGTCCCCGGACCATCGCGGCGCGACCGGGCCGATGCTGTTTTCGATCGGTCTCAATCTGGTATTCGTCGGCCCGGACAAAGTGACCGTGGGCGCGGGCACCTTTGACGCCCTGCACTACCAGTTCGTCACCAACCCGGAACTGCCGCAGGAGCATCCGCCCTACGACGTCTGGTGCACGGCGGACGGCGACTACCTGTTCCTGAAGGGACAGGTCGCGGGCTACATGCAGACCTATTACGAACTGGTCGAATTGTCGCGCGGACCGCATTGGAGCAATCCCTAGGCAATCCCGGATAATGGCGTCATGAAACGCGCCATTGCCATTGTCGAAGACGAGCCCGCGATCCGCGACAACTACGCCGCCGCATTTACCCGCGAAGGCTACGCGGTACAGACCTACGGCAATCGCAAGACCGCGCTGGCGGCGTTCCATGCGCGCCTTCCCGACCTGGTCGTCATCGACATTTCGCTGCAGGACGAGCCGGAAGGCGGCTTTGAACTGTGCCGCGAGCTGCGCGGCCTGTCGGCCGAGCTGCCGATCATTTTTCTCACCGCCCGCGATTCCGAGCTGGACGCGGTGTCGGGGCTGCGCCTCGGCGCCGACGATTTCCTGACCAAGGACCTCAGCCTGCCGCATTTGTTAGCACGCGTAAACGCCTTGTTTCGCCGCATCGACGCGCTGCGCCGGCCGCCGGCGGAGGAGCAGGTGCTGCGCCGCGGCGCGCTCAGCATGGACGCGGAACGCCTGCAGGCCACCTGGAACGGCGAAGTGGTGCTGCTGTCGCTGACCGAGTTCTGGATCGTGCATGCGCTGGCGCGGCATCCGGGGCATGTCAAGAACCGGCAGCAGCTGATGGACGCGGCCAATGTCGTGCTCGATGACAACACCATTACGTCGCACATCAAGCGGATCCGGCGCAAATTCCAGGTGCTGGAACCCGCGTTTGATTGCATCCAAACCGTCTACGGCATGGGCTATCGCTGGGTACCGCCAGAACCGACTTGAGCATCCGCACCAAACTGCTGCTGTTGAGTCTCGCAACGCTGGCGTTGCCCTGGGCCGGCTGCCAGTACGCACGCGAGATGGAATCCTCGCTGCGCGATGCCGAACAGCAGGCCTTGTTAGCCGTCGCCAATACGCTGGCGACCTCGCTGCAGGACCGAAGCGATCTCCTGTATCGTGGCCAAGTAGCGCCCGCCAGCGGTACGCAGAGTTTTCTGGCGATTCCGCTGCTGACGGAGCCGAACCTCGACGGGCGGGTCGACGAATGGCCGGACGCGCCGCAATCCTGGCGCAGCTTCGAATCGCGGCAGGGAGACCAGTTCCGGGTGCTCACCGGCAGCTTTGATCGCTATCTCTACCTGCGGGTCGAGGTCAAAGACGGCAACTGGGTCTTTGATGCCGATGATGCGGCGGCGCTGGATCCAGCGGCCTCAGGTGATCGGCTTTGGATAGCGTTTGATCGGCCGGAGGGCGGGCGCTCGGAGTATTTTCTATCCGGCGATCGCACCGGGAACCTGCGCGGGCGGAGTACGCAGCCCGGCGACTACGGCCAGACGCGCCCTGTCAGCGAACCGCGCATCGCCGCAGCCTGGGCACGCAGCGCCGCAGGCTGGCGCATGGAAGTGCGGATACCACTCTCGATGCTGGCCGGAAATTTCGGCCTGGTCATGGATGATCGTGATCGCCGCGGCCAGCCGGCTAACAGCTACGGCAGCCTGAATACGGAAAACCTGAGCGGCGGCGCGCCGCTGGTCACAGCAGCGCCGCAGCTGCGTGAGTACCTGGAGAATTTTCGCCAGCCCGGCGTGCGAATTGCGGTTGGCACGCCGCAGGGCCGCACCCTCTCGCAGGTCGATGCGCTGCCGGTACCGGCGGCCGTGAATCCGCTGCAGAGCCTGTTGTCGCGCGTCTACCGGCGCTTCCTGGAGCGCAGCGCTCTGGCCGAGCGCGTGCTGGATGCGCGGCCGTTTCAACTGGACGCGGCGCTCGCGGCCAAAGCCGCCAGCGGACAGATCGGTTCGGCGCTGCTCGCAACCGCGGACGAGCGCCGGCTGATCATCGCGGTGGCGGCGCCGATCAAGGCGCGCGCATCGGGCGCGGTGCTGGGCGTGCTGCAGGTGGCGCAGACCTCCGATCGCTGGCTGTCGCTGCGCGATCGCGCGCTGACCCGGCTCCTCAACCTGACTTTGTTAGTGACGCTGATCGCTTTCCTGGTGTGCCTGGCCTTCGCGTCCTGGCTGGCGCGCAGGTTGCTCGGACTGCGCGATGCGGCGGCCACTGCGGTGTCCAGCGAAGGCACGATCCGCGGCGATTTCCCGGGCGTGGATGCGCCGGATGAGCTTGGCGATGTGGCGCGCAGCTTCTCGGCGCTACTCGGCCGCCTGGGCGGCTATACGAATTACCTGCGCACGCTGGCCGGCAAGCTTGCGCACGAGATTCGCACGCCATTGACCATCGTCCGTTCCTCGCTCGACAACCTGGACCGTGAGCCTTTGACGCCGGCGGCGCGGGAATATGCGGCGCGCGCCCGCGCCGGGTCGGAACGGCTCGGCAATATCGTGGTCGCGATGGGCGCTGCGACGCGGGTCGAAGAAGCGATATCGCAGGCTGAACGCAGTCCCTTTGACCTGCGCGAGTTACTGGCCAGCGCCTGCCAGGCCTATTCGCACGCGTTTCCTGAACGGCGGTTCAGCTTGCGGGCGCCAGAGACCGCAGTCCACCTGCACGGCGCTCCGGACCTGATCCTGCAGATGATGGACAAGCTGATCGACAACGCCGTGGACTTCAGTCCCGCTGACTCGCTGATTACGATCAGCCTTGAAGCGTCGCCGGAGCAGGTAATCCTCGACGTCGACAACGTGGGACCGGCGCTGCCCGAGGGCGCAGAGCAGCTGATTTTTGAATCGCTGTGGCAGTCGCGCTCCGATCGGGATGGCAAACCGCACTTCGGGCTGGGCCTGTATATCGCGCGCCTGATCGCTGAATTTCACGGCGGCGTCATCCGGGCGCAGAACCTGCCAGGCATGGACGGCGTGCGCTTTCGAATCACGCTGCGCCGCGGCCCGTGACTGTCGTCGCGAAAATGAGACATTGTGCCTGCATCGAAATTGTATAGAATCTCAAGGCGTTGAGAGTTTGGCCGACCTTGTAAGTATTGGTTTTTCAGGCGATTTTCACTTGTGGCGCCCGGCTTGTCTGGATTGCCGAGTGCCTGAAAAACAACGGTGATGCAAGAAACGGACAACGGCGATTTGGAGACTTTCGAACACAGGCACGGAAAGGTGGCTGCCATTTGTGCGCTACCCGAAGCGACGAATGCGTGATTCAACACGCGGGCCTCAATGTTGGCCGGAGCGAAAGCTCCAACGCTTCAGCCGCGGGCAATGACTTTGTCTGTGTGACGGATGAGACGAGATGGAACGGTACTCTGGTGCGATCCGGTTTCCCGTCACTCGTTCGGCTGACACCGAGGGCTCTGCTGCCGCGTTACTTGTATTAGAACCCCGCCTGGGCAACCAGGCGGGGTTTTTTTATTTGTTAGGTCCTAACGCCCGCGCCGGGCGGCGTCGCGCGAACGCGCGACCTCGGCTGCCAGGCGCCGCAGGTTCTGCTCGTTAGCACCCGCCACGAAGGCCGCGATTCTTGCGTAGTGCTCAACTGTGTCGAAGGTCTGGCGCCAGTGAACCCGGGTGCCCTGGCCAGACGCAAGCAACTCGATGGCGAGAATGAAGTGGTGGCCCGAGAAGTGTTCGATCTCGAAGACCTCTCCTGGTGCGATGCGCAGAAAGCGGCTTTCGTTAGCATATTCCTTGCCGTCGGGCCCGCGCATCGTGAGTAGCCAGGTGCCGCCTGGCCGGAAGTCGAATTGGTGGATGGTGTTCGTGAAGCCATCAGGTCCCCACCAGCGCGCTATCCGGGCCGGGTCGCTCATGGCGGCAAACACTTCCATCGGGCTTGCCTCAATGAACGAGCTGCGCGTGTCCGAACGTACGTCGACTGGTTCCATGTGGCTGCTTTCCGGTGGGGAGCGGGTTAATCCTGCCGCCTAACAACCAGGCTCAAGCGCGCGCACGATCATTCCGTCGCGTGCCAGAGTAGCGCAACCGCGCCGGCGACGACGATCGTTTCCATGAACCAGGCATGGACTCCGGCAGGGATACGCTTGAGCAATGCGCGCGCCAGGAACGCTCCCGGCGCCGTAAAAACTCCGACCAGCAGCCCGACCAGCGCAAGGTCGAGATTCAGTGATGCGAGCTTGCCGAACAGCGCTACTTTGGCCAGACCCATGATTACCGATACGACCGCGTCCGTGGCGACGAGTGCGCTGCCGGCAACTCCGACGGACATGAGTATGGAGATCAGGATGACACCGGTACCGGTCATGCCGCCGTTGACAAAGCCGAAACAGCCGCCCGCCCCGAACTCCACCGCGGGCGAGATCGCGAGGTGCGCCCGACGCAGCAGCCGCCGAAGCGGAACACTGACGAGCAGAAACCCGCCAAGCAGGAAGCCAATCCACCTGGAACTCAGCAACGTATAGCTGTAGGCGCCGGCGACGCAAGCGGGCAGCCCAAAAGCCAGCATCCTCAGCACATGTATCCACTGAATCTCCCGCCAGAAGGCGATGACGCGGCTACCGTTGTTCAACAGCATGGCGACCGCCATGACCGGGATGACGTTGGCTACACCAACCAGCGGGACCAGGAAGACGGGAAGTATGAGCCCGGTTCCGAAACCAGAGAGCCCACCCAAAGTTGAAGCAGCCAGCGCGACAGTGCAAGCCAATACAACCTGCCAGGGACTTTCGAAGAGAGTCAACGATGCTTCCTGGTGTTAGATCTCCGCAACTCAGCCGCGGCGCGCTGCCACGATCGTTGCGATGTCAATCTTGCGCATTGTCATCATCGCGTCGAATGCGCGCCTTGCGGCAGCGGGATCCGAATCAGCAATCGCTTCGGTCAGCGCCCGAGGCGTGATCTGCCACGACAATCCCCATTTGTCCTTGCACCAGCCGCACTCACTCTCTTGACCGCCATTGCCGACGATTGCATTCCAGTAGCGATCCGTTTCGGCCTGGTCAGTGGTTGCAACCTGAAACGAGAATGCTTCGCTGTGCCTGAACGCAGGCCCGCCGTTGATCCCGAGGCACGGAATACCCATCACCCTGAACTCGACGGTCAAGACGTCTCCTTTCTTCCCAGACGGATAGTCCCCGGGTGCGCGGAGAATTGCGTTGACGGATGAGTTCGGAAACGTGGCCGCGTAAAAGCGCGCCGCGTCCTCAGCGTCGCGGTCATACCAAAGGCAAATCGTATTTTTTTCCGGGGTTGTCATGTCATCTCTCCTCCTGGATCAAGACGGTGCGCCGCCGCGACACCAGCGGTGCTGCGCGGACGAACTCATTGGCCACTGCTTCCTCGAGCATCCATCGGCCCATGGCCTCGTACGAAACGGGTGACCAGGAGTTCAGCGCGCCCTTCCAGTTTGCGGAGGCCACGGGGCGTTCATTCCTGCCGCGGGAGTTCAGGCCGCCGCGCGCCAGAGTCCAACGAAGCGATGTGAATGCCCCGTTGCCGAGCGCATCCACTAACGCCTGCTGTTCACGCGCTCCGCGGCCGATGGTCCCGGGCATCCATGTAAAGAAGCGCATGATCCGGCCTGCCGGTTGCCCGGGTTCTGAAGCGAGCAACGTATTGAGCATGACAATGCGGTCGACGCCTGCGGACAACATCGATTCCTCAACCACGTCCATGTTCGCGGAGAGCAAGGCAGATTGCTCGCGGGTCGTTGCCGTAACCCCGAGCGCCGTCAGAACGGCATCTGCGCCCGCGAATGCCGCCCTGAGGGCGGGGCGATCGCCGAGCGACTGGACGACGACAACGCGAGATCCCCCTGGAATTTCGGTTATGCGTTCCGGCCGGGAACGGACGATGGCAGTGAAGTCGACTCCTGCTGCCCTGCACACGCCGAGGATTCCCTGACCGAGACCACCGGCCGCGCCGATGACCGCCACATGATGCGGAAGGGGTCGAGACTGGCCATCGGCAATCGGTGTCGTCATGGTGGAGAGAGCTCCAGTGTGCGTCGTCAGCGGCCTAACGCCTGAGTTAAGCCGCCCCGCTGCGGGGTCGGCGTGAACGAATTGTTAGGCATTGGACGGTAATGCCGCTGTGAAACGCAACCACAGAAAGAAGTAAATGGCGAACGCCAAGTCTCCAATTGATACAGCGAAGGTTCGGAGAAGAATTTCTCCCCGCGCCAGGCACACTAGTGCGATGATGAAAGCGCCAGTTTTGCCTACGGCGGAAAGTACGACAATGGGTCGAGATATTGTCGGCGCAAGGGCTAGCCATGCATAGGTTGCGCTAAATAGCACTACGAAGAATGTAAGCATCAAACGATAGTAGTTGGAACTTACCGACGGAAGAGCTGCTAGGGCGCCTAGCGTTGAAGGAAACATGAGCATTAGTGCTACGAGTGCGTTGAAGACAGAGCCAACCCACAGAACTCTGCGCATAACCTTCGAGTCGATCATTTGGCTTGAATCCAATGCCTAACGCTCGGCATCAGCGGCGCGCGAAGCGCGTCCGCTGCATGCCGTTGTTAGGCCGATGGGGGTGGCATCGCATCGGGCTAGGCCACCGGCACGAAGAAGCCCCCACGTCGCCGCGCCGCGCGCAGCAGCAGCACAACCGCGACCGTGGTCGACGCGATCACCAGCAACGAACTCTCTGGACCGAACATCCCGCCGGTCAGCCAGTCGGGCCCGGCAAAGCGGCTTTCGAGCGGTGCCAACTTGCGCCAGTCTTCAATGCCGGAAAGCGGCACGCCAGCGAGCAGAATGGTGAAGTTCCATGCCGCGTGATTGGCGGCCGCCGCCCACAGGTTGCGCGTCAGGACGAACACCGCGGCCCAGAGCAGGCCCGCCAACGTCACTGCGATCAGCATTGTCACCACATCGCTGATCCCACCTTGTTCGACGTTTTCCAAGTGCACTAGGGCGAACACCACCGCTTGCACCGCCAACGCCACCTTCGTTCCCCAGGCCCGTTCTACGACCCGGAATAGCAGGCAGCGGTAAGTCAGCTCTTCCAGGATAGCCGCGATGCCGATAAGGGCTGCCACGCCGAGCAGCGCCGACGAGGCATCGCGAAACAGCACCGGTTCGTAGACGCCCAGAGCGAATAGCACGGCCATCGGCAGCGCCACCAGGGCAGCGCCGCTCGCGCCGCCAAGCATCAGCTGAATCGGCCGCAGGTGCAGCTCGGTCGCTTCGCGTTTTTCATGCCAGTGCACGAAAGCCCAGTAGCCCGTCACCGCCGTTAAAAGGATGCCGACGCGTCTGAAGACACTGAGTAGTTCGGGCCCGGGATGGAACGCCGCTTCGATCAGCGGCAGCAGGCCCTGTCGAAAGATCAGAATCGAGCCAAGAATCGCCACCCCACCCAGCAGCAGTGAGCCGAGCATCTGGCCGGCGACGCGCATTCGCCGTCGCGCGATGTTTCCAGTTGCAAGCGGAGCGGTCATGTCGGCCTAACGTTGGCGTTCAGGTGCGCCGCGCGAGTGAGGGAACCCGAGCCCACAGGGCGAGGGCGTCACCTGGAACACCTTGTTGGGCATCTCTAGCTCGTGATTCACGGCTGCGGTGGAGCGCCGCCTTTCAACTGACGCTCGTATTCCGCTTCATCGTAGTGACCGTCCGACTTCGCGATGAGGTCGTTCGCATCCATAGTCCACTCTTCGTACCCGGTAATGCGAACAAACTTGCCAGTGCCTCCAGGTCCCGAATTGGTGCCGGTCCAAATCCAGCGGAAGACCGGATGATCCCCGTGTTGTTCCATTCGCTCCAGCTTTACTGCCATGTCCGGGAATGCCGTCATGAATGACTGCGCCTTGGCGGCGATAGCAGTCCTACCTGCGGATGGCGGTCCGCCATTAACGATGAGGGAGCCGTCTGTCGCATAGAACGCGGCCAGTTGCGCGCCATTCTGGCTGCTCCAAGCGGCTGCGTAGCGTGTGCCAAAGTCAGTGAGGTCGCGAATCATCGGCCTTTCCTCCGACGTACAGGCGGATAGCATTAGCGCTCCGCTGAGGAATCCTACGCTCAGCTTCATGGCAGTAACTCCTGTCTCAGCGATGCCCAACGACCAAGCTGACCCACAGCCGGGTAAGCGCGGCTAAGAATCCAGAGAGCCGTCATGAAAACAGGGAACATCAAAATCGAGACACTCCCGGCTGTTGGGTCGAGCGCCTTGTTCGGCATCCTTGGAAAACGCCGCCGCGAATTCCGCGGCTGACCTCGCCGATGGATCATGAAGAATCATGGAACTCTCTTGCTTCGCAGCCGCTTTTTCGATGCTTCAAACGCTCTGGCCGTAATTTGGGCGCGATACGCCGCGAGCTTTCTCCCGATCTCGATGGTCTGACTCATCGGTGCTAGGCTCACGCCGTGCAATTCGAGTAGCCCGGCCTTCGCGCGCTCCTCCGCACGAATCAGCCTTGGATCTACAACCGCGACCTGCGCTTCGTAGTAGATGTCATCGTGAATCCCATTTCGGGTGTGCGTGCGGGCATCTGCCGGAGCGCCGGGAGTCTTGTCGATCTGCGTGATTCCTAAAGACTTCAGGTATGAATAGCTCCACTGGTCCTCCTCGTAGTACTCCTGCAGAAAGTGGACGCGAGCCGGGTCACCAGCTCTCGCCCACCGCTTGTTCAAGACGTCGGCGACGTTACGCATCCCAATCTGATTGTCGCCGCTGTCGCCCAGCAGGATAATGTCGGTGAAACCGTGCGTCTTGTAGCTCCGGCAAATGTCAGTGAGCAATGCTTCGAAGGTCGATTCCTCGACGCTGATCGTTCCCCAAAACCTCATGTGGTCGCTCGGCGTCGGCTCAATCCGACCTTCTGGGACGAACTTCACGATCGGCGCAATCAGTGACTTGGGGATCGCGCGAGCAATGTAGGGGAGCACGGTCTGCAACACGTAATTATGCTTGCCGACGGCGACATACGGGCCGTTCTGTTCAACGCCACCGGTGCCTATGATAATCGTGGTCGTGCCGGCGTGCACGAGGTCACGAATCTCCATCCACGTGAGTTCCTCGGCCCAAAGACTGGTTGCGGCTTCTATCGGTGGCGGCGCTTCGCGCGCGGTCTGATCCTGGGGAGGCGTTGCGCAGCCCGTCGCCAAGCATACGCCGATAATGGTAAGAAGGATCGGGGAAGGATTCATGCGTTTATGCCAGACGATGCTGCCGAACGACTGAGCTCAGGCGCGCCGAGTGAGCGCAGCGAACGAGGGAACGCCGGCACGCGAAGCGCGTGTCGGCGCGTCGCCTGCTGCGGATTGTTAGACCGGCCACTCATCGGACTCGGCTCAATCGCTCCGCCATTCGCGTCTGCCAACCTGCGCCTGTCGAACGCCACCGCGCTATGACATCGGCAGGCAACCGAATAGTAATCAGCTGCCTGGGATTTGCCGAAACAGGGCGACCGCCCTTCTTCACTACGGCACGTGCAAGCATTTGATCGGTGAGCTCCGGGAGCTCCCGATACTCGTGTGGCTTCGTGACGTGTGCGTCAACTCGTCGCAGGTTTGATTTCAAAATACGCCGTTGTGCGCTTCGTTTCACGGGCATTGGCTTTCCTCATACTAAATACGTGTGCTGTCGTCCCCTCGCGGGGAGTAGCCGATGACCACCAGCCGACCTGCAAGATGCCCGTAACAAATCATTCGGGTCTCACCATAGTCCTTACGCGTGTCCTCCATTTCCAGCGTGACACCCGCAAAGACCACTGCCGCATCTTCGAAGTCGAGCCCTCGATCCTTGCGCGTCTTGTCGCGCTTGTCTGGATCGTAGGTTATGGCCATCGAGTTATTGTAACTACAAAAACATCAGGCGTCAAGCGCTCGCAGAGACGCGGCGCAATGGGTATTTGGGGTGGTCTAACCCAAAGGTAGTTTGACGCCCACTGTCTATAGTCGTCATGCGCCGATCTGGCTGGATCCTCGCACTCCTGCACAACGTAAATGTCAGCGTCGAACTGCGCGAGAGCATGGAACTTGGTTCTGAATGCGCCCGCGCAGTTCCACGACACCAGAATCATGACGCCTAACGGTTGAGTTCAGCCGCGGCCGGTGAGGAGCGAAGCGACGAGCCGGACGTCGACTGGA
>DAIQQI010000057.1:0-12560 GCA_036786925.1 Steroidobacteraceae bacterium | reverse complement strand
ATCACAGCGGTACGCGCCAGCGCGCTGGCGCAGCGCGACGCGGCGCGTGCAGCGCGCGACGCAGCACGCGAGGGCGTTGCCTACACCGAGGTGCGCATGCCGTTTGCAGGCGTGATCACCGAGCGGCTGGTGCGCCAGGGAGAAGCCGTGGCGCCTGGCACGCCGTTGTTCAGCGTGTCTGCGCTTGGCGGCCTGCGCGTTGTTACCGACCTCTCGCAGGACCTCGCTCTGATTGTCCGGCAACGCGCGGCAGCTTTTGTGTATGCGGGTGAACGGCGCATCAGTGCGCGGAAGGTCATCGTGTATCCGCGCGCTGCGGCCGCGTCCGCGGCGTATCGGGTGCGCGTCGACTTGCCCGACGACGTGACTGGCCTGTTGCCGGGCATGTTCGTCAAGGTCGGTTTCGTCACCGGCGACGAAACGCAAATACTCTTGCCGGCGTCGTCCATCATCGAGCGCGGCGAAGTCACGGGCGTCTATGTTTTCCAGCCGGCCAACCCGGGGCGCACCGTGTTTCGCCAGGTTCGCATCGGCCACACCCGCGATGAAAAGGTCGAGATTCTCGCCGGCGTCGCTGCCGGCGAACAGGTCGCGATCGATCCGTTAGCCGCCTTTCGCGCCTCGCGCCCATGAGCGCAACGCTCGGTCCTGCCGGCCGGCTGGCGCGGGCTTTTCTGCACAATCAGCTGACGCCGCTGCTGGCGGTGGCGGCCCTGATACTGGGCGCGTTCGCGGTCTGGGTGACGCCACGCGAAGAGGAGCCGCAGATCGATGTGACGTTCGCCAACATCTACGTGCCATTTCCCGGCGCCTCTGCGCAACAGGTCGAATCGCTGGTCGTTAGCCCCATGGAGCGCGTGCTCGGCGAGATCGTTGGGCTGAAGCACATCTACTCCGTATCGCGCCCCGGACTTGGATTGCTTACGGTCCAGTTCGAGGTCGGCGAGAAACGCACCGATGCTGTGGTGCGCCTCTACAACGCCATCTATTCAAACCAGGATTGGCGCCCTGCCAACCTGGGGGTGCTGCAGCCGCTGGTAAAGCCGGGTGGTATTGAAGACGTGCCGGTGCTGACGCTGACCTTGTGGAGCAGGGATCCGGCGCGCACCGGTGCGGACCTCAGCAAAATCGCGCGCTCGATCGAGACCGAAATCAAGCGGGTACCGGGGACGCGCGATGTCTATACCGTTGGCGCGGTCGACAACGTCGTTCACGTGGAGTTGGATCCGCGGCAGCTGGCGGGCTATGGGCTGACGCTGTCCGAAGTCGCGCAGTCGGTCGCCATGGCTAACAGTGCAGCGCAGTCCGGCAGCCTGGTAATCGGCGACGGCGTGGCGCCAGTCGATTCCGGCACCTGGCTCATGGATGCCGACAGCGTTGCCAATCTCGTTATCGGCATGTCTGCCGGGCACCCTGTCTATCTGCAGGATGTGGCCAGGGTTGGCGTGGCCACGGATCAGCCGGAGCGCTATGTCTGGTTTGGCAGCAAGTCATTGGCTAACGCGCCCGCGGTCACCATCGCGGTAGCGAAAAAGACTGGCGAAAATGCGATTGATGTTGCCAATCGCGTACTGCAACGTGTCGACCTGCTGCGCGGCCAGTACATCCCGGATGGCGTGCAGGTCTCCGTGACCCGCAACTACGGGCTGACCGCGAACGACAAGGCGCAGAAGCTGATCCAGAAACTGTTCTTCGCCACGGTTTCGGTCGTGCTGCTGGTGCTTCTGACCATGGGCGGGCGCGAGGCGCTGGTGGTCGGCGCGGCGGTCGTCGTGACCTTGTCCGCCACCTTGTTCGCTTCGTGGGCCTACGGCTTCACGATCAATCGCGTGTCGCTGTTCGCGTTGATTTTCTCCATCGGCATCCTGGTTGACGACGCCATCGTCGTAGTCGAAAACATACATCGGCACCTCAAGCTCGGTGGTGGCGACCTCAAGGACATCATCCCGCGTGCGGTCGACGAAGTCGGCGGACCGACGATACTGGCGACGTTCACGGTTATTGCCGCCTTGCTGCCCATGGCTTTCGTCAGCGGGCTGATGGGGCCGTACATGAGCCCGATCCCGATCAACTCGAGCATGGGAATGCTGATCTCACTGGCGATCGCCCTGGTTTTCACGCCCTGGCTGTGCCGCAAGTTGTTAGGGTCGAAGCTTCATGCCGCAGCGGATAGCGCCGCGACGCACGAGAACTCCAGCCCCGCTCTCACGCGCCTGTTTGACCGCATGCTGCGGCCGTTTCTCGCACCGGCCACGGGTCGTTCGCGGCGCCACAGACTTTATTCAGCCATCGGGATAGCCATCGTGCTTGCGATCGCCTTGGTGGCGGTCAACCTGGTCGTCATGAAAATGCTGCCGTTCGACAACAAGTCTGAATTTCAGGTTGTGCTGAACATGCCGGAGGGCACGTCGGTCGAGAAGACCGCGGGCGTGCTTGCGGATCTGTCGCAGGTGATCGCTGCGGTTCCGGAGGTCACTGATTATCAAGTGTATGCAGGTACCGCGGCGCCCATCAATTTCAACGGCCTGGTCCGGCAGTATTCCCTGCGGCAGAGCCCCGAGCTTGGCGATATCCAGGTCAACCTGGTCGGCAAGCACGAGCGGGAGCGGCACAGTCATGAAATTGCGCTGGCGCTCCGGCCGGCATTGGCCGCGATCGCAAAACGACACGGTGGCTCGCTGCAGGTTGTCGAAGTGCCGCCGGGTCCGCCGGTGCTTGCGCCCCTGGTTGCCGAAGTCTACGCGCCGAGCCTCGCCGAGCGTGTCGCGCTGACAAAGGCGGTGCGTGCGACGTTCACCAGTACGCAGGACATTATCGATGACGACGATACGCTGGAGTCGGGTGCCGGGCGCTGGACTATCGTTGTCGATCAGGCCAGGGCGGCGATGTTAGGCGTGGGCCCCGGGGAAGTAAGCCGGATCATGAATATAGCCCTGGCCGCCGATGATGCCACGTACCTGCGTTCCGGCCGCACCCAGGAGCCGATAGCCGTGCGGCTGGAGCTGCCGACGCGGGACAAGTCGCGAATCGATGAGCTGCTTGAGCTCGAAGTGCGCGCGGCGGGTGGTGCAAGAGTGCGGGTCGGCGCAATTGCCGAGGCGCGCCGCGTGCCCTGGGACGCCGCGATCTATCACAAAAATCTGCTGCCGGTTGCCTATGTCACCGGTGACATGGCGGGACGATTCGACAGTCCGCTGTACGGCATGTTCACCATGGTCGGAAAACTCGACGATCTGCGGATTGCCGGTGTCAGGCCGCGGCAATATTTCGTCTCGCCGCCGGAAGATCCTGGCGAACTGGCCATCAAATGGGATGGCGAGTGGCAAATTACCTATGAAACGTTTCGCGACATGGGCGCCGCCTACGCGGTTGGCCTGCTGCTGATCTACCTGCTGGTGGTCGCGCAGTTCGGCTCGTACGCGGTGCCGCTCATCATCATGGCGCCAATTCCGTTGACCCTGATCGGCGTCATGCCGGGGCATGCCTTGCTCGGCGCGCAATTCACGGCAACGTCGATGATCGGCATGATCGCGCTCGCAGGCATTATCGTCCGCAATTCAATCCTGCTGGTCGATTTCATCAACCTGGAAGCGGCTGCCGGCAAATCGCTGGAGGATGCGGTGGTCAACGCCGGCGTCATACGCGCCAAACCCATCGCGCTCACGGCGCTGGCAGCGATGGCGGGTGCGTTCTTCATTCTCGATGATCCGATCTTCAATGGCCTGGCGGTATCGCTCATCTTTGGGATCCTGGTTTCGACCGTGCTGACATTACTGGTCATTCCATTGCTCTACTTCGCCTATCTGAAACGTTCCGGGAAATCCTGATGCAGAGGAGAATCTGACAATGGCAAGGACCACGCTGTTTCGATTGCTCATCGTGTTAGGCAGCTGTTGCGCCGCAACCAGTGTCTACGCGGAACCGGAATCGCTGGAGCAGGCGTGGCGCGAGGCGTTGGCACATGATCCTGCGCTGGCGGCGGTCAACGAGGATTTTGAGTCGGCACTTGCCAGCGAGCGGGCGGCACGCGGCGCCAGGCTGCCATCGTTAGGCGTGGGCGCGAATTTCACGCAGTATGCGGATGCGCCGGCGCTGGTCATCGCCGCGCCCGGCCTGAGCTTTCAGTCGCCACGGATTTTTGACAACGACAACAGCAGTAATCGCTTTGCGGAGCTCAAGTTGCCGCTTTACGCGGGCGGCAGCATCGGGGCGGGTGTCAGGGCTGCGTCGGCGACGCGGCGGGCGGCGGAATCGGAGCAGGCCGGTGCGCTGGCAGCACTCAAGCTGGAGGTCGCAGAACGTTACGTGGACGTGCTCCGGACCAGGTCGTCGGTCGAGTATGCGGCGGCCCAGGTGGCGGCCTTGCGTTCGCACCTGCGCGACGTGGAAGTCATGACCGAGACTGGTGCGGTCAGTCGCAGCGATCTGTTAGCGTCGAAAGTCGCGCTTGCCAACGCGGAACAGCGGCGCCTGCGAGCCGTCAGCGCAGCCGCCCAGGCGCGCGCCGCCTACAACCGCCGGCTTGGGCGGCCGCTGGATCAGGAGCCGGACCTCGTTGCGCAAGTCCGGCTTGCGGATGACATTGCGGGCAATGACCTCGCGGCCCTGCAGGCTCAGGCGCTGCGCACCCGCAGCGAAGTCACGGCATTGTCGGCGCGCGCTGACGCACTGCGTGCGCGGTCCCGGGCCGAGCTGGGACGCCTGCTGCCGCAGGTGGATGCCGTGGCTGGCTACACCCATCTCGAGGCGACGGTCCTGGACCGCCAGGATTTCACCATGGTCGGCGTTGGTGTCAGCTGGCGGCTGTTCGACGGCGGCCAGACGCGCAATCGGGCTGCGGCATTGCGGCGCGCCGGGCAGGCGCTGGAATTGCGCAAGGACGATCTGACCAGCGCCATCCAGATGGAGGTGCAGCAGCTGTGGCTGGGTCTCAGTGAAGCCGACGCGCGCATCGCTGCCACTCGCGATGCCGTCGCGCAGGCGGATGAAAACCTGCGGATGAGTCGCGAGCTTTATTCCGCGCAGCTGATTGCTAACACGCAGGTGCTGGAAGCCGTTGCCCTGCAATTGTCAGCGGCCGCGAATGCCCGCGACGCGGTGTTGGATGCGACCCTGGCGCGCCTGCGGCTGATGCGCGCGGTGGGCGCACTGTGACGCGCGAGCTCAGCTAACGCTGATCGTCATACAGCAGGCAGGCCTTGCGTTCGGCGCGCCAGGCGGTTTCGTCGCGCCGTGCCAGGCTGTCCAGGTCGCCGCAGGTCGCGGCCGGGTCATCGACCCACTCGCGCAGCAGCGCGCTGCCGTTGATGACATCGATCGCGAGACGCGTAGTCTCATATTCGTAGGCGAAGTCACGCCACAAGGGGTAGTCCGGCCGAAGCGCGCGCAGGGCCTTGAAGGCCAGCGCCTGCAGACGCCAGGGCTGGAAGCGGGCATGGTCGTAGCCCTCGCCATCGGCATGCACCTGCAGGCCCTGGCACAGCTGGCCCTGATACTTGTAGAACGTCGGCTCGAACCAGCACGGCCGGATCCGGCAGCCGGCCAGCCACTGCGGCGCCAGGCGCTGCATCTCAGCTAACAAAGCCCAGGTATCGATGTCAGGCGCACCAAACAGTTCCAGCGGCCGGGTGGTGCCGCGGCCCTCTGACAGCGTCGTGCCTTCGACCATCACGGAGCCCGGATAGACCCGCGCCATGTTGAGCGAGGCTGCGTTGGGACTGGGATTGACCCAGCTGCGCCCGGCCGGCCAGCCGAATCCAGGCGCTTCGTTCGGCCGGTAGTCCGGCATGCTGACAACACGGCATTCCACGCTGAGTTTGAGCGTCGCTACAAAAAAGCGAGCCAGCTCGCCGAGCGTCAGGCCGTGGCGCATCGGTATCGGCGCCGCGCCGACAAAACTCTCGCCGCCGGGGCGCAGGGACAGTCCTTCGACCGGGCGTCCTGCAGGGTTGGGCCGGTCGAGTACCCACACCGACTTGCCATGCTGCGCGGCGGCCTCGAGCACGTAACGCAACGTCGTCATGTAAGTGAACACGCGGCAGCCAACGTCCTGCAGGTCGACCAGGATCACATCACAGTGCGCCAGCATCGCGGCCGTAGGGCGCCGTACTTCACCATACAGGCTGAATACCGGAATGCCGAGCCGCGAGTCGACGAAATCCTGCGACTCGATCATGTTGTATTGCTTGTCGCCGCGAATGCCGTGCTGCGGACCTAACGCCGAGGTCAGGCTGATGTCCGGGTGCGCAGCCAGCACATCGAGACTGTGCTCGAGCTTGCGCGTCACCGAGGCCGGATGGGCGACCAGCGCGCAGCGCCGGCCACGAAGCTCGCCGAGCAAGGCCGTATCCGCCAGCAATCGATCAATACCGAAGATGGTGTCGCTCGCCATGCCGCTAATTTACACGCGGCCGAGCCAGCTGTCCGGGTTGTGGAAATCCGGCGCGCCGGCCGCGTGCGCCAATGCCCAGTAGTCGAGGCGGCCGTGCCGGTCGGCGACCACCATGGTCACGCCGACCTCGAGCGCCACCGCAGGCACGTCGATTTCCGCTGTCAGCATCCATTCTGTTAGCGGTGGAGCAGCGGCGCTTGCCGGCCGCGGATGTGGCAGGCCGAGATCAATCGCCGGCAGCGCGACCTCGGCCGTGCGCTGGCCGGCGCGCCGCGCGCTGAAGTCATAGGCCTGCCAGTGGCCCGCGGGTGAAAAATTCCATTCGCGATAGGGCGCTGCGCCGGCCGTACGCACGAACAGTTCGCAGCAGGTCGCACGCCAGAGATTGTCGAGCCGCAGCACGGTTGACCCGACCTCGGGCCAGATCACCGATTCGGGGTCGGCGCTCAGCCAGTAGCGCACGCGCAGGCGCGTCGGCGTCACGCGCCGCAGCGATGCGGCGGCCGCGGCCGCGCCACGCGCCAGACTGTCCGGATGCCGCCCGAGCGCAATCCGCGGCGCCGCAGGGACGCCGGTCACCGCTTGCGCGGCTTCGCTGTTAGCTCCGTGAGCACGGCATCCGCCTTGTAAACCTTGCTGAGCGCCTCGCGCATGATAGCCGGATGCACCGCGATCGCACGGTTCTTCGACGCATCGAACCAGTAGTCGCCCGCGATCGAGTGGATGTTGCCATCGAACAGCAGGCCGACAATCTCGCCGCGCGCGTTGATCAGCGGGCTGCCGGAGTTGCCGCCGACGATATCGCTGTTGGTCGACAGGTTGAACTTCGTGCTCATGTCGAGCTGGTCGCGGACCGCGAGCCAGCGATCGGGAATCCGGAACGGTTTGGCGCCCGTGGCACGCTCAAAGGCGCGCGCCAGCGTGGTAAACGGCGCGAGATCAACGCCGTTTTCGCGCCAGGCCTGCACGCTGCCGAAATTGAGGCGCGGCGTGAAGGTTGCATCCGGATACACGGCGGTTCCAAGAATCGCAAAGCGGGCGGCAGCGATTTTCTCGGATGCGGTATCAATCGGCCCCTGGACCTGGTCCTCGTGCCGCTTGCGCAGCGCACGCGATGCGGCATCGACGCCGCGGGCCAGCTCGATCATCGGGTCTGTGGACGCCTTGACAGCGGCTGCGCCGCCGGCAAACAATGCGGCACGCACTGCCGGATCCTGCAGCTGCGTGCCCTTGATCACGCGCGCCGCGAGTTCGTCCGGCGATGCCGTGACTAACAGGCTGCGGACGACCGCGTGGTCAGGGCCCAGCCACTCGCGCATGCGTTGCAGCGAGAACGACAAGGTCAGTTCCTCGAGTTCCGGATAGACCGGGACCGCGGCTTTCAACTGCTGCTCGAGGCGCGACAGGCCGGCGTCGGTATACTCCCGCAGGCGCTCAGTGTTAGGTCTGGCGCGCTCATCGGCGGCCCGGAGAAGTGCGCGGGCGTAGCGAAACAGGCGGCTGTTGAAGCCAGCGCCGCCCTCGAGGAACACGTACTCGAAGTACATGTCTCGTTCGACCGCCAGCGCCTGCTCGATGTCGCGCCAGGGATCGCCGAAATTCCTGGCAAGATCCGGACGCGCGGCCACCTGTTCGCGCAGCGACTGTTCCGCGGCACGCTTGGCGGCGATCAACGAATCGTCCAGCAACGCATCTAACAACTTGCGGCGCACCTTGATGCCGTTTTCGAGGCTGTGGATCGGTTCGTCAGTGATGCGCGCCGCGGCCGGGCTGGTCTTGGAGTACTGCAGGTAGCGGCCGCGCAGCTCGCTGCTGCGCAACAGGGCGCCGGGTAATTCCAGATTGCGCGATTGCAGGTATTGCGGGACCGTCAGCAGGCGGTTGGTGGTGCCCGGATTGCCGGATACGAACACGGCTTCCCCGGCCGCCGGCCCGTCAAAGTTGATCGGCATGTAGTTTGTGCTGCGAACGGGTTTCCCCTTTTCGTCATAGACCCGCATCAGCGACATGTCGAGGCACCAGCGCGGATACTGAAAGTTGTCCGGATCGCCGCCGAACGCCGCAATGTCGCCTTCTGGCGCAAAAACCAGGCGCAGGTCGCTATAGCGCCGATACTTGTAGATGAAGTACTGGCCGCCGTTGTAGAGGGTAACTGCCTCGCACTTCAGCGGGCCGGACTTTTTGTCTTTCGCCGCGGCCGCTTCGCAGCTGGATTCCAGTTCGGTCAGCTTGCGCTTGCGGGCCTCATTAGCCTCCGCAGCGCTGAGGCTGGCGGTCGCTGCGCCGATCTGTGCGGTGATGTTATCCATGGCGACCAGGATGTCGGCCACCTGCACGCGGCAGCGCAGCTCGGCGCTGCGGTCGGTCGCAAGGAAGCCGCTGTCAATAAGGCTCGCTTCCTTGCTGGAATTTTCCGCGAGGCAGGATGCCGCGCAATGGTGATTGGTCAGGATCAGGCCATCCGGAGATACAAAACTGGCGCTGCAATTCTGCAGCCGCACCGAGGCGAGGCGTACGCGATCCAGCCACGCCTGATCCAGTTTCAGGCTGTACTGCGAGTTGACCCGCGCGAGCGGGAAATTATCGTAGGTCCACATGCCTTCGTCGGCAAAGCTAACACCGCTCAACAGTGCGGCCAGCAGGAAAACAGGTTTCAGGCGACGCATCGCAACTCCGGAAGATGATTGATGATTGCCGTGCATTATCCCGTATTTACGCCGGAAATGCGCCGCCACGGAGTTTGCGGATCAACGGGCCAGATATGCGGCTGGTCCCAAGACCGCGGCCGCGCTGTAATTGCCACGCGGTCCCGGGTGATCGCGGCAGTCAGGGAAGGAAGTTCATGCGTCGTCAAGCAGCGGGTCAGGGTCTGTTCGAGGCAATGGTGGTCATCGCCTGTGCGGCGTCGTTGCTGTTGGGCGCGTACGGACTGCTGGCCAGCCGCCAGGGAGTGGGGCGCGATCCCCGGGGCAACAGCGGCGGCACGGCGTCGTCGGCGAGGCAGGGTGTGCTGGCCGAGCGGCCGCGCCTGGCTGGAGCCGGCGGCGCCGGCGCAGCGGCCGCGATAACACGCGCCGGCGCGGGCGCCTGAGCATGGATGCCGGCCGTCTGCTGCACAACGGGCAGGCAGTTGACGTCAACGTCTGGCATTGCGAGTCCTTCCTGGAGCGCGCGTTCGGGCTGATGGGGCTGACGCCGATCCCCAATGCGCTTGCGCTGCGGATCACGCGCTGCCGGGCCATTCACACTTTCGGGCTCGGCTTCGCCATCGATGCCGTGTTCACCGATCGCGACGGCCGCGTGCTGCGATGCCTGCGGGCGCTGCCACCGCGCCGGGTGGCGCTGCAGCCAGGCGCCTACGCCGCCTGGGAAATGCGCGCCGGGCTGGCCAGTGTGTTAGGTCTCGAAGCGGGCAGCACGCTCGCGGCGGAGCGGGAGCCAGTGCCCGCGCGACTCAGCTAGCGTCGTCGGGCGCAAGTGTCAGGCTCTCCGGCACGCTCGGGGCGGCAACATTCTGCTGCGGGTCCTGCGTCAGCGGCGCGGGGATGGCGGCGCGGTGCGCTTCTTCGCGCGCCAGCAGGTCCTCCGGCGTGTCGATGTCGATCGCCGCTGATGGCATGGTTACCCGTATCACGCGCTCCATGTGGCGCTGCAGGATCACGCGTGCGCCGCGGTCGCCCTGCAGCTGCTGCAAGTCGCCGAAACACCAGCGCGGAAAAATCGCCGGGGCGCCGACGATGCCGCCGAAACTGGCGGCTGCGATCCACTCGGGTTGCGCGCGCCAGGCGCCAGTGAGCCGCGCCAGGTCGTCGTGCGTGACGTCCGGCTGGTCGGCTAACATTATCAGCACGGCGTCGGCCGAACCCGGCACCTGGGCAAGACCTGCCCGGATCGAACTGGAAATTCCCTCGCGCCAGTTGCGGTTGATTGCCAGGCCGACACTCGCGTGACGCAGCGCCGGCGTGAGTTCGGTCGCATAGGCGCCTAACACAACGGTGACCGCGTGTCCTGCGACCTGCACGGCGCGGGACACCGCCAGCGGCAGCAATGGCCGGTCACCGATGCGCGCCAGTTGCTTCGGCGAGCCGAAGCGCTGCGCTTCGCCGGCCGCCAGCACGATCGCATGTACCGCCGGTTCGCTCACAGCGCCTCAGGGGCCACTTGGGTCAACCGGTCGACCCGGCGATCGGAGCTCAACACCGGTGGGCAGTGCGCGGCCGACCGCGTCAAACAGTTCGCGCTCCTCCAGGATGGAATCGGCATCGACGAACGACGCGCGCCGCCACTCTGCAACGCCGTAGTGTTGCTCGAACAGGTGATAGATCGCGTGCCGCCGGCGGACCAGCACGTCGCTGTAAAACTGGTTGTAGGTGCTGCAGGCGGCTAACAGCTCCGCGTGCGGGGACTCGAGCGCTGCCGCCAACTCCTCGATCGCCCGGCTGCTCATCCACAAAGTCTCGGCAAGGTCTGCCAGCGTCTTGTGGTCGGTGGTATCGCTGGCCGGAATGAGCGGCTGCAGGATGGCGCAATGCTCCAGGTCCTGGCGATTGAAACGACGCACCACGAATACCAGGTAGCGTGCCGCGGCCCTCGCGAACGGTTCCAGCACGGCGAGCGGGTAATCGGCGGCCAGCGCCGCGGCCATTGCAGCGCGGGCTGCGCCCATATGCGCGCGTTCGGTGGAAACCTGCTGGCGGATAAACTCGAGTTCGTTCATGCGGTGGTCCGGGGTGGGCGCGTGCGGAAATATATCACGAGCGCCACGGCAGCTAACACGGCATCGGCGACACCCATGACAATGTAGGGCGCGGACGGACGCCAGCTGTCGAACAGCCGGCCGCCAATGAACGTGATCGACAGGATGCCGGCGGCCCCGAACATGCTGAACACGCCGATGACGGCGCCGCGGCCACGATCCGCCGATACCTGGCCCACCAGCGACTGTGATGCGAGAATACCGCTCATTTCACCGATACCTAACAAAACAGCCGCGAAGTACATCGCCGGCGACAACGGGTCCGGCGTCAGTCCAACGGTCAGGTAGGCGACGGCGGCGAGCGTCATGGCCAGCGCGACCGCGAGCGTGCGGTCGATCCGGTCGACGAACAAAATCACCACCACCGCCCACAGGGTTGCCGCGAGTTGCGTGACAACGAAGAACACCCGGCCCGCGGCCTGCGCCTCCGCGGTGGTCATGCCATTGCCGACGCCAACGATCGTCAGCCACTGCAGGAAGAACGTCGATATCACCGCCAGGTCGCCGCGCGACACGAAGGCCGACAGGTAGGCTAACAACACGCGCGGTTCACGTGCGGCCCGCAAGCCGATCCGCAGCGTCGCCAGCAACGGCTCGCGCGTCGCGACCCGGGCTGGCGCGCCCGGCTGCAGCCCGAAGGCAACGATCAGCAGCGGCACCAGGCACAGCGCGGCGATGCTCCAGTACGAGCAGCGCGCGACCTGTTCGGGCGCAACCCCCATTTTTTCGAGAATCCGCGGCAGTCCTGCGCCGACCCCGATCAGCGATGCGATGCCGATGCCATTGAGGAAGAAGCAGATGCCGACCAGCCGGCCGCGGGTCCTTTCGACCGAATAGTCGGCGATCACGGCGGCAATCATGGCCGACACGCAGGCCGCGCCGACGGCAAAGATGCCGCGGAACGCATACAGCTGGCCGGGTTGCGTCGCCAGCGGATAAAGGACATAGGCAAGCGCCATCAGGGCGAAACCGATTGCGTAGATCCCGCGCCGGCCTGCCTTGTCCGATGCGGCGCCGACCAGGCTCGCGGCGATGATGAATATGATTTCGTTGAATCCGGCCAGGTTGCCCGCGAGTCTGCCGACCTCGCTGTCCGGCACACCGAGCACTTCGCGGAAAAAGTACGGTTGCAGGTTGCCGATGATCGACAGCAGCGCAATCGTGAAGAACGACGCGCCTAACAGCGAATAGAAATGGCCGCGCGTGACACCGGGCACAAACTCCCAGGGACCAATTTTCAGCTGCAGCGGCGCCGCGTCTCGATTCATTGCGAGCAAGTTTCCGGTGACGTCCTGAAACTGAAAAGGGGCCGACCCTTCCGGGCACGGCCCCAGTTATTCAATGCCGAAAGCCCGGGTGGGCGGCGATCAGCCGGCCGCCTGCTGTGTCACCTGGCTCCCGGCGGCCCGCGGT
>DAIQQI010000328.1:0-3827 GCA_036786925.1 Steroidobacteraceae bacterium | reverse complement strand
CGGGCACCACGCACGCCTACGCGAAGGCGGCTCGCAAGCTCGGCGCCCGCATCGAGCGCCACACCAAGGTCGAGGAACTGGTGCAGTGCGCCGACAAGTCGTGGCGCATCGTCACGAACAAGGGCGAGATCCGCGCCGAGCACGTGGTGAATGCCGGCGGACTGTGGGCGCGCGAAGTCGGCAGGATGGTCGGGCGCGAGCATCCGGTGCTGGCCATGGAACACATGTACCTCATTACGGAGGACATGCCCGAAGTGGCGGCCATCAACGCGGCGACCGGCAAGGAAGTGCTGCATGCCGTCGACTTCGACGGCGAACTGTACCTGCGCCAGGAGCGCGGCGGGATGCTCATGGGCACGTACGAGCGAGCCGGCAAGCCCTGGTCGGAACACGAGACCCCGTGGACGTTCGGGCACGAGCTGCTCCAGCCCGACATCGACCGGATCCTGCCCTCGCTCGAAGTCGGATTCCGGCACTTTCCGGCATTCGCCAACGCCGGCATCCGCAAGATCGTCAACGGCCCGTTCACCTTCGCGCCGGACGGCAACCCGCTGGTCGGTCCGGTGCGCGGATTGCAGGGCTACTGGTGCGCCTGCGGCGTCATGGCGGGATTCAGCCAGGGCGGCGGCGTAGGGCTCGCGCTGGCGAACTGGATGATTCACGGCGATCCCGGCATGGACGTCTGGGCGATGGACGTGGCGCGCTTCGGTGACTGGGCCAGCAAGGCATACACCAACGCCAAGGTCCGCGAGAACTATGCCCGGCGTTTTTCGATCCGCTTTCCTAACGAGGAGCTGCCGGCAGGCAGGCCGCTCAAGACCTCGCCGGTCTACGATCGGCTGAAGGCGGCCGGGGCGCAGTTTGGCGCGGCCGCAGGCCTCGAGGTGCCGCTGTGGTATGCGCCCGAGGGCGTCCGCGACGAGTTCAGCTGGTATCGCTCAACGGATTTCGACACCGTGGCCGCCGAGGCTCGCGCGGTTCGCGGACACGTGGGCCTCATCGAAACCACGAGTTTCGCCAAGTACACAGTGACGGGAGCTGGAGCGCGGGCCTGGCTGGATCGGTTGTTAGCCTGCCGGATGCCTGCGCCGGGTCGCATGACGTTGGCACCGATGCTGAAACACGATGGGCGCCTGATTGGCGATTTTACCCTGGCTAATCTCGGCGCAGAGGGTTTCCTGATCATCGGTTCGGGGGTCGCCGAGGACTACCACATGCGCTGGTTCCAGCAGCATCTGCCTGCCGATGGATCGGTGACCGTGACTGCGCATGGCAGTAATCTCTCGGGCCTGGCGATTGCCGGGCCGCAGTCGCGCGCGGTGCTGGCCGCCGTGACCACCGCGGACGTATCCGGCGCGGCCTTCAAGTTCATGGATATCAGGCGCATGCCGGTCGGCATGGCGTCGGCGCTGGTCGGTCGCGTCAGCTACACGGGTGACCTGGGTTTTGAAATCTGGTGCGAACCTTGCTACCAGGTCCATATCTTCGACGCGCTGTTGAAAGCGGGCGCGCCGCACCAGATCCGCCTGTTCGGATCGCGCGCGTTGAACGCACTGCGACTGGACAAAGCCTATGGCTCCTGGGCGCGCGAGTACCGGCCGATCTACAGCCCGCTCGAGGCCGGGCTCGAGCGATTTGTAGCGCTCGGCAAGGACGCGGATTTCATTGGCAAGCAGGCGGCGCTGCGCGATCAGGAGAGCGGTGGCCGATTGCGCCTGCGGTGCTTTGTCGTCGACGCGGCTAATGCCGACGTCATCGGCGATGAACCGATCTGGCATCGGGGCGTGGTGCGTGGCTGGGTCACATCGGGCGGTTACGCGCACGGCTCGAGGCTGTCGGTAGCGATGGGCTATGTTCCGCGGGAAATCGCCGACGAGAGCGATGGCTGGACCATAGAGATCCTCGGGCAACAACATCAGGCGCGATTGCAGCAGCGGCCGCTGTTCGACGCCGACGGCAAGCGCCTCAGCAGCTGAGTTCATCCCCGGGCGATGATCTCGCATCCATACTCGCTGGCCGACGCCGCCAGCCAGTGCCAGAAGCTTTCAAAAAAACTGCGGGCAACGGCAATTCTGTAGACCGGGTCGGCCGCCGTTTGCCACAGTTGCACTCCGACGTGACTGGCAGACGTCAGCGCGACGTGGCCGACCTGGAAACTGGCCGGGTGCAGGTCAATGGGCAGGCCCTTGGCCAGCACGTCACGGACCCTGGGACCGCTGACTTCCAGCACCACGCGGCTGTCGGTCTGTTCGAACACGGACGCCAGGCCGGCGCAGCTTGTTAGTAAAACGTCCATGCTGATGGCGGCAGAGCCGGACTCGACCAGCCAGTGTCCGGGCCCCGACCAGATGAAGCTAACACCCTGGCCGGATGCAAAACGCGGCGCCAGCGGCAACGGGGCGCCGAACGCGCGCTCAGCAGCGGCGGACAAGGTCGTGGTCTGACCGGGCCGCGCAATCATGCTGGCGAGCAGTCCAGGGGTGTGCTCGCGCACCACCAGGCCTGGCGGGCCGTCCAGCCTGCCGATGCGGCACGGGTCGAAAGCAAGCTCACCTGCGTCAGCCACGGAGCCGCTCTCCCTGTGGGTCGACAAACACCGGGTCGCATATGTCGACCAGGGTCTCGCGATTTCGCAGCGGATCGCAGATGCGCAGGCGTTCGCCGTGACGCTGGCGCCCGTTGGCCAGGAAGCCGAGCGCGATCCAGTGGCCCAGCGCGGGCGAATAGGCGGCCGAAGTCACGTAACCCTGTTCGTTAGCTGCGATTACGGGACCACCGACCGGCAGGAAATGCGCGCCACTCGCGAGCCGGAAGGCACGGTCGACCGGTTTCAGTCCGACGAGCTGCGGGCCCGCCGGGTCCTGCAGGCTTGTGCGGCACGACATCACCGCGCCGACGTAGTCTTTCTTCGTGGACAGCATGCGCCCCAGGCCCAGCTGCTGCGCCGTCGTGCGACCGTTGAGTTCATTGCCTGCGACATGGCCTTTCTCGATGCGCATGACCCCGAGCGCTTCGAGACCGTAAGCGACCACGCCCAGATCGGCGCCCGCTGCGAACAGCTGGCGTATCAATGCATCTCCGGAGCGCGCCGGCACGGCCAGTTCGTATGCCAGCTCGCCGGAAAATGATATCCGGAACAGGCGTGCGCGCTGTCCGTCAGCCAGCTTCACGTTAGCAGCGGCGAGGTAGGGGAAGGCCGAGTTCGAGATATCCTGCCCGGGGTCGAGGATCCTCTGCAGCAACGCGCGCGCGTGCGGGCCGGCAATCGCGAACTGTGCCCATTGTTCCGACACCGAGACGAACTGCACATCGAGATCCGGCCACAGCACCTGGTGGCAATAGTGCATGTGCTGATAGACCTCGACGGCGTTCGCAGTGGTCGTCGTCAGGACATAGTGCTGATCGGCGAGGCGGGCGACCGTGCCATCATCCATCACGATGCCGTCTTCGCGCAGCATCAGCCCGTAGCGTGCGCGTCCGACGGCCAGCGTCTGAAAACCATTGGCATACAGGCGCTCGAGGAACTGCAGTACATCCGGCCCCTGCAACTCGATCTTGCCGAGTGTCGACACGTCGCAAATGCCGACCGCCGATCGGACTGCTGTCACCTCGCGGATGGTTGCCTGCAACCAGTCGCTTTCCCCGGGCCGCGGAAAATATTGGGCCCGGAGCCAGGCGCCGGTTTCCACAAAAACCGCGGGCTGTTCCTTCGCCCAGGCATGCGAGGGCGGCAATCGCGTGGGACGGAAGTCCCGGCCACGATGGTGGCCTGCCAGCGCACCTATCGGGACGGGCGTGTAGGGCGGGCGAAAGGTGGTGGTGCCAAC
>DAIQQI010000327.1:0-3842 GCA_036786925.1 Steroidobacteraceae bacterium | reverse complement strand
CGAACGGCACGAAGATGCTGTCGCGCGTGATGCCCGGAATGTCGCTCGCGATCACGCGCTCATCGCCGATCAGGCGGTTGACCAGCGTCGACTTGCCGACGTTAGGACGCCCGATCACCGCCACGCGTATCGCCTGCTGGTCGGATTCGGCCTCTTCGGCCTCGCGCGGCGGCGCGGCTTCGAGCGCCAGCTCGAGCAGTTCCTTGCAACCGCTGCCGTGCGTCGCCGAGATCGCATACGGCTTGCCCAGCGCCAGCACCTGGAAATCCGCCGCCGCCATGTCGCGGTCCGCGCCCTCGGCTTTGTTAACTGCCAGCAGCACCGGCTTGCCCGAACGACGCAGCAACTGCGCGCAGGCCTGGTCCTGGTGCGTGAGTCCGCTGCGCGCGTCGGTGACCAGCACCAGCACATCGGCTTCGGCGATGGCGCGCTCGGTCTGGATGCGCATTTCGGTTTCGATTCCGACCGGCTTGTCGACCAGCCCGCCGGTATCGACGATCACGCAGGCGCGCGAGCCGAGGCGGCCATAGCCGTACTGGCGGTCGCGCGTGACGCCGGGGACGTCGGCAACGATCGCATCGTTGCTCACCGTCAGGCGATTGAAAAGCGTGGACTTGCCGACGTTAGGCCGGCCGACCAGCGCTATGACCGGCAGCATCAGCCACCCGACGGTGGCGCGGGTGCTGGCTCGGCGGCCGGCGCAGCCTCGCTGGCGGGAGCCTGCGGGCGAAACGCTGCAATGCTACCGGTGTCGTCCATGACCAGCAGCATGCCGCCGACGGCCACCGGCGGATTGCTGACCCGGTCACCGACCGAGGTGCGCGCCACCAGCTTGCCATCGCGCTTGTCGAACCAGTGCACGTAACCTTCAAGATCGGCCACCGCCACCAGTCCGCCTAACAACGTCGGCGAGCTGAGGGAACGGCGCTTGAGCGAACTGTTGCGCCAGATCTCGACGCCGGTGCGGCGCTGCAGCGCGACCAGCTCGCCGTCCGCGACCGACACCACGACCTGCTCGTCGTCCACATCCAGTCCACGGAAGCTCGACAGGTCGCGCGACCACCAGATCTGCCCCGAATCGCGCGCCAGCATCGCCGCGCGGCCCTGGAAGCCGACCACGTACAGATCGTCACCTAACACGCGGACCTGCGAGTCGATATCGTTGAGGCGCTCCAGTTCGCTGCGGCCGCGTGGCGTCGCCACTGCGATGTCCCAGACCACCGCGCCATCTGCGAGATTCAGGGCCAGCACGCGGCCGTTATCAAAGCCGCAGATCACGGTATCGCCGACGATGACCGGGCGCGCCGCGCCGCGCAACGTCAGGCGCGGCACCTGTTGTTCCTCGTTCCACAGCAGCTTGCCATCGGCGGCCGCAAAACCGTACAGCCTGCCGTCGACCGTGCGCACGACGACCACGGTGTCGGCCACCGCCGGCGCCGACAGCACCTCGCCGCTGACCGCAGCCCGCCAGCGCACCGCGCCAGTGTCCGCATCCAACGCGAGGACCTCGCCGTCGCGCGAACCGACCGCGACCAGGCTGGCGCCCGCCCCGGTCCCGCCGCCTAACGAAGCCTTGGTCTTGGTGCGCCACAGGGCACGGCCGGACTTGAGATCAAATGCGCCGACGTCGCCGTCGGGACTGGCGGCGTAGACGCGCTCGCCGTAAGTGCCCACACCCAGGCCGAGCCGCATGACGGGCTTGTCGCCGCCGATACTGGCCTGCCAGACCCGGTCGACGCGCACGGTGGCGGTGAATTTGACCAGCTCGGCCGGCGGCTCTTCCTTGCCCTTGCGATCCTTGGAACAGGCGACCAGCGCCAGGGCTGCTAACAAAGCAACGCCGTATCGTTTCATTTTACCCGCTCCTGACATGGTCATGCGCTGCTCAGCCCGCCATCGGCGCGACCGGCGCCGCGGCCTTGGCGGCCTCGGTCACGCCATCGGCGCGCAAGTCGCTGATCTTGAGATCGAGGCCCGCCATGTCGAGCGTTGCTTCGCTGTCCGGGGCGGACTCGAGCCCCTTGGCTGCGAGGTATTCGCGCAGGGCGCCCGGCCGGTCACCCCTGGCTAACAACAGGTCGCCGCGCAGTTCCTGGAAGCGCGCGGCGAAGGCGCCCGTTTCTGCAGGGAATGTGGCCTGCGCCTGGTCCAGCTTCGACTGCGCCATCAGCACGCGCACCAGGCGGTACCTGGCAACCATGCGCAGCTGCGGATCCTTGGAAGCATTCATCACCCGGGTCAGACGCTCTACGGCCTTGTCGAGTTCATTGTTTTCGACAAATGAGCGCGCCGCCGCCAGGTCGCCCTGGTCAGCGTAGGGTGAATCCGCGTATTCCTTGCGCAACTCGTCGATGACCGTCAGCGCGCGGGTGGCATCGGCGCGCGCAAATGCATCAAGCGCTTCGCCATAGCGCACCGAGGCGCTGACCGCGCGCGTCTCCTGACGCTCGGTCCACCAGCGCCAGCCCGACAACGCCGCGGCACCGATGGCGATACCCGCGACCACCCAGAGCACGTTCTCGCGGACCCAGGCCTTGACTCGTTCCCACTGTTCTTGTTCGCTGTAATACTCGTCGTCCACCAGATTCTCCTTCAAAAATTGTCCGCTGCCAGCGCAACACGCAATGAATCGGCGATTTCCTGCAGCGGCACTTCCTGCTGCTGCTCGGGCGCGCCGCCATCCGCGGACCGCAGCGGCTTCAGCCCCGCGACGCCGCGTTGTAATTCGTCATCACCCAGGATCAGCGCGAGACGCGCACCGCTGCGATCCGCGCGGCGGAACTGCGCCTTGAAATTCCCACCACCCAGGTTCGTTTCAACCTTCAATCCGGGAATGGCATCGCGCAACTGCTCGGCGAGGCCAAGCCCGCGCCGCTGCGCCGCGTCGCCCTGCGCCACCAGGTAAACATCCGGTGCGCCGGCCGGCGCACTGGCGCCGGAATTCTTCATCAGCGTCACCAGGCGCTCCACGCCCATCGCAAAACCGATCGCCGGCGTGGGCTCGCCGCCCAGCTGTTCGATCAGGCCATCATAGCGGCCGCCGGAACACACCGCATCCTGCGAACCCAATGCGGTCGTGGTCCACTCGAACACCGTGCGTGAATAGTAGTCGAGGCCACGCACCAGGCGCGGATTCACGCGATAGGCGATGCCCAGCTCGTCCAGCGCGCCGCGCAGTGCCGCAAAGTGCTCGCGCGACTCCGGATCGAGATGCTCGGTCAGCACCGGCGCCGCGGCGATCAGCTCCTGCAGCGCCGGGTTCTTGGAGTCGAGGATACGCAGTGGATTGCCCGACAGGCGCCGGCGGCTGTCGGCATCCAGCGCGCTTTCATGCGCGGTGAAATACTGCTGCAGCAGCCCGCGATAGTCGCGTCGCGCGGCGGGCGTGCCCAGTGAATTGATCTGCAGCGCCAGTCCCTCGATGCCTAACAAGCGCCACAGCCGTGCGCTCAGCGCGATCAGCTCGATATCGACATCCGGCCCCGGAAATCCGACCGCCTCGACGTCGATCTGGTGAAACTGGCGGAAACGCCCGGCCTGGGGCCGCTCGTGGCGGAACATCGGGCCGGTGCACCAGATCTTGTGGCGCGCGCCGCGCAGCATGCCATTGGAAATCAGCGCGCGCACCATGCCGGCGGTTGCTTCCGGGCGCAGCGTGAGGCTGGAGCCATCGCCGTCGCGGCCCTGATCGACGAAGGTGTACATCTCCTTCTCGACCACATCCGTGTACTCGCCGATCGCGCGCTTGAAAAGTTCCGTGTGCTCGAGCACCGGCACGCGGAACTCCGCGTAGGCGTAGCTGGCTAACAGATCCGCGGCGGTTCGCTCGAGCTTCTGCCACA
>DAIQQI010000326.1:0-3869 GCA_036786925.1 Steroidobacteraceae bacterium | reverse complement strand
GGCCGTCGTGCCGCGCAGGAACGGCACCTCCGGCGACGCGCGCGAACTGAAAGCCTGCGCCGCGGCGGCGAATGGGTTGCCTGATGGCTTTGCCGTCGATGCGGATGGTGACGGCTATCTCGGCATCTGCAATGCCGCGCAGCTGCAGGCGATCGGCCAGCCGGACCCCGCCGACCCGAACGCCGAGTTGAATCCCCGCTGGCAGCGCAACTATGAACTGGTGGCCGACATCGATCTTACGGGTGTCGCCGACCTGCAGCCGATCGGCAACTGCGGCCGTGCTAACAACTGCATGATCTCGCGCGATAAATTCGCGTATGCCGGAAAATTCGACGGCAATGGCCACACCATCCGCGGCCTGCGGCTGTTCAAGCCGGACGCGGGCGGCGTCGGCTTGTTCGGCACGCTCGGAAAATCCGGTGTCGTCAGCCACCTGACGCTGCGCGACGCGCAGGTCACGGGCGCCAATGGCGCCGGCTTGCTGGTTGGCGCGAATTTCGGACGCATCGCCGACTGCGACCTGCAGGGTCGCGTGGAAGGACGCGTGGCGATCGGCGGTGTCACCGGCGGCAACGCGGGCCGGCTGGAGAGAATCCGCGCGAAAGTGGAAGTCATTGCCACTGCTGCCGTCGGTGGACTGGTCGGTGACATGAACGGGATGGTGATCGACAGTGCTGCGGAGGTCAGAGTCCGTGCGACCGGCAAAGGGGTTGGCGGACTCATTGGCTTGTCGACCTTCGGGACGCTGGAACGCAGCAGCGTGTCCGGCAGCGTTACAGGCAGCGACAACGTGGGCGGCGCGGTCGGCGTCAACACCGACGCGCTGTTGTCGGAAGTTTCCGCGCGGGTCGATGTGGCCGCGTCGTCAACCAATGCCGGTGGCCTCGTCGGCTATAACTCACAGAGCCTGGTGCGCAATACGCGCGCGACCGGTAACGTGCGCGCGGTCAATGCCGCCGGCGCGCTGGCGGGACGCAATGTCGGTGCGATTGTTAGCTCGTTCGCCAACGGCAAGGTGACCGCCGAATCCAACGCCGGCGGCCTGGCCGGCGACAACGCGAATGGCACCCTCCACGCATCTTTTGCACTGAAAGCCGGGGAATTTGCAGCTCCGGTCGCCGAGACCAGTCGCTGGGACCCTTTGATCTGGGGCGTGTCCACGCTGCCGCGCCGCCTGCCACGCCTGCGGCACCTGCCTCTCGTCGCGGGCCCGTCCGAGGATGCTGCCGGACCGCGCGTGAACACTGCCCGGCCGTTTGCACAAGGCGATGTGATCGTCGCGGCCACCGTCATGAACAATCCGGATGACGATCACGCCGGCGCCGGACGCCTGATCCAGTACGACGCGGACCTCAATTTCAAAGGTGAGCTGTGGCTGAAACGCACGGGCCATAAAGTCGGCGGCCTGACGTTCGGGCCCGACAAGACGCTGTGGGTGATGTCGCAGCTGACGCCAGCCGTGGTCGAGATTGCGCCCAATGCCATGCAGCGACCTTACAAGGTCTGGTCCGAGCGCAAGCTCTCCAGCGTCACCTTCGCGCCCGATGGCACCTTGTACTTCGGCGAACACATGGTCGGCATGCAGACCGGCCATCCGTCGGTCACCACCAGGTTCAAGTTGTTAGCAGGCCGCGACGTGATCGGCGACGGTCACCTGTTCCAGTTCACGCGCGACGGCAGGCAACTGCGGGAATTCAAGACCGCGACGCATGGCGGCATGTTTGGTTTCCTGGGCTGCACCAGCACCGTGCTGAAAGACAATGGCAAGCGGCTCCTGTATGTGTCTGAGACCGGCAACGTCGTCAAGCAGTACGACCTCGCTAACGACCGGCAACTCCCGGATCTCGCACGCTTCGACAAGGACCCCGACATGCCGATGGTGCTGGTCATGAACGCCATGCCGGACGGGAAACTGCTGATCTCGAACGCAGCGGGCTTCGTCATCATGGATCCGGACAACGGCAAGGTACTGCGCGTCTACAAGCTGGAAGGCATGGGCTGGGCTGCGGTCAATGCGGGTTTCGACGGCCAGTTCGCGTTCACCGGAAATTTCTGGACCGGCGAAGTCGTCAAGGTCCGCTTGTCGGATGGCGCCGTGGTCGCGCGCGCCAACGTCGGACAGCGCGAATCGCTGTCAGGAATCGCACAGTTTCCTGGCCCGTAGGGCCTGAAAATATGCGATCGACCGGTGAGCGCTTTGGCCAACGCGCTCACCTGGCAATAACGTTTCTCTTCCGGCCCACGAACCTAGGTCATCGACATACCGTGATAGCGCCGCACGACATGACGCGCCTCGGCGAAGAACAGCCAGCGTTCGACCAGCAGGCCGGCGATACAACTGGCGACCGCGAGCCACGCGAGGCCGGGCCACCACAGCAACACCACGACCGGCAGCATGAAGCCAAGGGCCAGCGCAGCCAGCCGCAGACCTAACACGCGTGCGCGCGGCACCTCGTAGCCGAACTCGCGGGTCAGGAAAGTGCCATGTGCATGTCCGACATCCAGCAGGCGTACGCGCGCATTGATTTTCCCGGTGCCAGGCTCGAGACCGAGCTTCAGCGCCTCATTGATGGTTGGCGCGGAATCGCCGATGCGCCGGTATGACAGGTAGTAGCTGTACTTGAGTGCGAGGCCCACCAGTAACAACACGACGACAATTATGCGCACCGACCGGTCTGGCAGGTACAGCGGCCACAGCGCCAGCAGCAGCAGGCCGCCCGACATCAGGCCAAACAGCGGTATGCCATTTCGTGTCTGCCAGTTATTCCAGTGCGGGACCGTCTTCAGGCAGGCGTAAATCATCGCCGTGCACAGCAGTATCGCCGCTGCTAACAAAACGACCACGATGGCGGCCAGGTCGCGGATCAGGCCGGGTCGCGGCATCTGCCACACCATGAACAGTGTCACCGGATACAGCAGCACCGCGAACACGCCCTCGCGCGACAGCCAGGAGCTGCCGAAGCGCCGGAACGACTGCCACGCATGTTTCGGGTTGGCGAGGTGCAGCGTCGATGACAGCAGCCCCGCGGTCACCAGGCAGGCGGCAACCCACAACAGGCGCAGGAAAGCGCGCGGGTCGATCGGCGCGCCGGCCAGCAGCAACAACGCGAGCCAGATCAGCAGGCCGAGGCCGGCGCCGCTCGCGACTGTAAAGAAAATGACCGAGAACGCCGGCTTCATCAGATCGGAATCAGTTTGTTGACCCAGGTGCGCAGCCGATCGCGTACCGGCTTGGCCGCGGTTGCCGCGACATCCACCTGCGGCGCCGCACGCAGCGGCAGGTACTGGTTCACCGGCTTGTAACCGAGCGAGTCCATCAGGCTGACGCTGCCGCGTTCGGCACTGAGGCGCGACACCTTGGAGTTTGGATCATCGAAATCCCCGAAGTGGCGCGCGTGCGTCGGGCAGGCTAACACGCATGCGGGCTCGCGCTCGGCCTCCGGCAGGTTCTGATCGTAGATGCGATCCACGCACAGCGTGCACTTGCGCATCACGCCCGCCACTTCGTCGAGTTCGCGCGCGCCGTAGGGACAGGCCCAGGAGCAGTAATTGCAACCGATGCAGCGATCCGGATCGACCAGCACGATGCCATCCGATGCCCGTTTGTAGGAAGCGCCGGTCGGACACACTTTGACGCAATCCGCGTCCTCACAATGCAGGCAGGACATCGGCACATTGACGGTGCGCGTCGCCGACTCGCAGCCGCCGCGAGCGCCGTCATCGACCACTTCGTAATGGCGGATGCGATTGAACCAGACGCCGGATGGCGCCGCGCCCTGCGGATCGTAATCCGGTGCGCCGCCCGCCATCAGCGAGGCGCCGTTCCACTCCTTGCAGGCAACCGCACAGGCATGACAGCCCACGCAGGT
>DAIQQI010000325.1:0-3875 GCA_036786925.1 Steroidobacteraceae bacterium | reverse complement strand
GTCGGCACAGCTCGGCGGCGGCATCGGCTATTCCGAATCGCAGTCCTTCATCCTGACCGGCAACTACGCCGACAGCAATTTTCTCGGTACCGGTGAGCGGGTCGCGATCGACCTGAACAGCGGCCGCTTCTCGAAGGTGTACGGCATCTCGCATACCGATCCTGCGACCACCATCGATGGGGTCGCGCGTACGATTTCACTGAGCTACCGCGACGTCACGCAATTCGTGTCAGCGTCATCGGACTTCTCGTCCGAGACGCTCTCGGCCGGTGTCGATTACGCCTTCCCGCTGACCGAGTTTCAAAGTGTCCGGCTTGGCCTTTCGATACAACAGAACTCGCTGGTCACCGGTGAAACCGGCAGCGCCGACCAGGCGGTTGCCTGGGTGCGCAACCCTAACAACGGCCGGCCGTTCACGCGGATCTTTGATCAGCAGTTCTACGACGCTGCGACCGGCAACCTGGTCACGCAGCCGGTGACCCTGTACGGCAACAAATTCAACACCTACGAGATGGTGCTGGGTTGGGGCCTGGATTCCCGCAACCGGACGCTGTTCGCGGATCGCGGCAAGCGGCACACCTTGTCGTTGAGTTACGCCTTGCCGGGCAGCGAGATTCAGTACTTTGTCGCCAGCTATGACGGGCAGCAGTTCATTCCGTTGTGGAAACGCTGGACGTTGTCGCTGACTGGCAGCGTCGATTACGGCATGGATATCGGCAAGACCACGGCCTTGCCGCCGTTCCGAAATTTCTACGCGGGCGGACCCGACAGCGTGCGTGGTTATCGGGAAAGCCGGCTCGGACCCAAGGACCAGTTTGGCAATCCCTATGGCGGCAACCTCAAGGTGCTGGCCCGGGCCGAGGTGATCTTCCCGACGCCGGAGAAGTGGAAGGCGCAGGCGCGGGTCAGCTGGTTTTACGACCTGGGCAACGTCTTTTCGACCGGCAATCGCTATGATTTCTATGGCAGAGACCGGCTGGTCGACTTCAGCACTAACACGGTGCTGGCGCCCGGCACCCGGATCAATTACGGCTTCAAGTATGATAAATTGAAGCACTCAACGGGTATTGCGGTGCAATGGCTGGCGCCGCTCGGAATCTTCCGCTTCAGCTACGCAGTGCCGCTCAACGCCTACCGTGGCGACAATGTGTTGTATGAGGACGAGGAAGAACGATTCCAGTTTTCAGTCGGCCAGGCATTTTAATTCAAGGGTTTTCAAGAGGTTAAGCAGCGAGATGAATATGTCCAGCAAATGGGTCGGAGGCTTGTTCCTCGCGACGTTGTTAGCATCGGGTGCGGCCAACGCCGAGCTCAAGATCGGGGTCGTGGATTTCACGCGATTGCAGGGCGATGCGCCGCAGGCGCGCGCGTCGTTAGATGCGTTGCGTACCGAGTTTACGCCCAAGCAGAAGGAAATCGAGACCCGCGGTGCGGCGCAAAAAGCCCGTATCGATCGGTTTCAGAAGGATCAGGCAACCATGTCGCCCGATCAGCGTTCCAAGCTCGAAAAGGAAATTCGCGATGAAGAGCGCGAACTGGCGCGCCGCCAGAGCGAATTTACCGACGACTTCAATGCACGCCGCAATGAAGAACTGGCCAAGCTGAACCGCATCCTGATCGATGAAGTGCGCACCTATGCCCGCGCGCAGAACTACGACCTGGTGCTGTCCGGTGACTCGCTCGCGTATGCCACAGCCACGGTCGACATTACCTCGGCGGTGCTCGGTGCGCTGACTGCCCGTACCACGCAGCAGGGCGCCGCAGGAGCAGCTCCTGTCACGCCGCGCGCGCCAGGAACTGCGACGCCATCCCCGGCACCGCGGCCGCAGCCGCCGCCGCGCGGAAACTGAACAGCAGCCGTGCTGGACAGGCCGTCTTCCCAGGCGGTAACTCTCGGTGAACTAGCCGTGCAGTTCGGTTGCGAACTGCACGGCGATCCGCAAATCCGCATCGATCGAGTCGCCGCACTGCGCGCGGCCGGCCCGGGAGCCATCTGCTTTGTGGTCAACACCCGCTGGCTCGAGGAGCTGCGCACCACCACCGCCAGCGCGGTCATCCTCGACCGTGGCCTGTTAGCTGACTGCAAGGTCGCGGCGCTGGTTGCGCGTAATCCGCATGCCGTGTTTGCGCACATTGCGCAGCGCCTGCATCCGGCGCCCGTGGCGCGGCCCGGCAGGCATCCGACAGCGGTGATCGAACCCGGCGCCAGCATCGATGCCAGCGCCGAGATCCAGGCACTGGCCTATGTCGGCGCGGGTGCGAGCATCGGTGCGCGCGTCATCATCGGGCAGGGTTCGGTGGTGGGCGCCGGCGCCGTGCTGGCGGACGACGTCCGTATTTTTCCCAACGTCACCATCTGCGACGGCGTGCGTATCGGGCCGCGCAGTATCCTGCATCCCGGCGCGGTGATCGGCGGTGATGGCTTTGGCCACGCCAACGAGCATGGCGCCTGGGTGCGGGTGCCGCAGATCGGCAGCGTGGTGTTAGGCGCCGATGTCGAGGTCGGTTGCAACACCGCTATTGACCGCGGTGCGCTCGGCGATACGGTGGTCGAGGACGGCGTCAAGATCGATAACCAGGTGCAGATCGGCCACAACTGCCGGATCGGTGCGCATACCGCGATCGCCGGCCGGGTCGGCATGGCGGGCAGCTCCGTCATCGGCAAACGTTGCCAGTTCGCGGGCGATGCGGGCGTCGCCGGCCATGTAACCATCTGCGACGACGTCATTGTCACGGCCCGCGCGCTGATCACCGCGTCGGTCGACAAGCCTGGCGTCTACAGTGGCGCGTTTCCGGCCGAACCGGCGCGTGAGTGGAAGCGTCTCGTGGCAGAATTCCGCCGCATCGGCAAATTGCGCGAGCGCGTGCGCAAACTGGAACGCGACGGTGGCATGGCCGACCAGGACGACGAGGAGAACGACACGTGAGTGACAGCGGCATCTCGATGGATATCGTGGAAGTGATGCGCTTTTTGCCGCATCGCTATCCATTTCTGCTGGTTGACCGGGTCGAATCCTGCATCAAGGGTGAGTCGATCCGCGCGCTGAAGAATGTCACGTTCAACGAGCCGTTTTTTTCCGGGCATTTTCCCGGGCGGCCGGTGATGCCCGGCGTGCTGATTATCGAGGCGCTGGCACAGTCGGCGGGTATCCTCGCGTTCGTCACCGCGGGAATTCTTCCCGATGACAAGACCCAGTTCTATTTTGTGGCGATCGACAAGGCGCGGTTCCGCCAGCCGGTGCTGCCTGGCGATCAGCTGATCCTGACCGCGAAGCTGGAGCGTGTCATTCGCGGCCTGTGGAAATTTTCGACCGTTGCGTACGTGGGCGACAAGGAGGTCAGCTCCGCGGAAATGATGGTTGCACCGGGCGATCCGCCCGCCAAGAGCGCCTGAGTCATGGCGATTCATCCGAAAGCGGAAGTGTCGGGCCGCGCAAAAATAGCAGCCGACGTGGAAATTGGCGCATTCACGGTCATTGGTCCTGACGTCGAGATCGGTGCCGGCTGCTGGATCGGCCCGCACGCGGTCATCAACGGTCCCACCCGCATCGGACAGCGCAACCGCGTGTTCCAGTTCGCATCTATCGGCGATGCGCCGCAGGACATCAAGTACGCCGGCGAGCCGACGCGCCTGGAAATCGGCGACGGCAACACATTTCGCGAATGCGTGACGGTCAATCGCGGCACGACCAAGCAGGAAGGCGTCACGCGCATCGCTGACAACAACCTGTTCATGGCCAACTCGCATGTTGCGCACGACTGCCAGATCGGCAGCAATTGTGTGCTGGCAAACCTGGCGACGCTCGGCGGCCACGTCGTGTTAGGCGACTGGGTCATCATGGGTGGTTTTTCGGGCGTGCACCAGTTCGGCAAGG
>DAIQQI010000324.1:0-3885 GCA_036786925.1 Steroidobacteraceae bacterium | reverse complement strand
CCTCGTGCAGTAACGGTTGCAACGTAATCGCCGCCCGACCCGAATAGAGAATCCAGCTGGTGGAAGATTCGCTGCTGGTGCAGAGCCGTCTTTCGGAGCAGCTGACCGAACCGGGCCTGATGCGCGTGACTGCGCTGGCGGAGTCCGAGGCGCAGGCCATCGACCAAATCGACCAATCAGATTTCGAGGCGCTGGTGGTCGACATCGAGTTGAATCCGGGCAGTGGCGTCAATGTGATTCGGCATGCACGCCGGCGCTGGACGACCGCGCCGTTGCCGCTGATCATCGTCCTGACCAACCACACCTCGAATACGGTCAAAGACCTGTGCATGAAAGCCGGGGCCAATCACTTCCTGGACAAAATGCGGCAGTTTGGGCAGGTATATCCGCTGATCCGCGATCACGAGTTCTGATCGCGCCGCGGCAGCGCCGCCCGATCGCGCGGCACCTGGACCTGGATGTTGACGCCATGTCCCTCATTGGCGCCAATTTCAATTTGTCCATTGAGAGTCTCGATGCGGTGGCGCATGCCGAGCATGCCATGTGACATGGCACCGACCAGTTTTTCCGGATCCATGCCGATACCGTCGTCTGAAATCCGGATCCGGTAGTGTTGATCATCCACCTCGATCACCAGCAATACGTTCTTGGCGCGGGCGTGTCGGATGATGTTGGTCAGCGCCTCCTGCCCCACGCGAAACAGCGCAATGGCCAGTTTCTGGGGTATTGTCTCCAGCACATCGGGAATCTCGGTCTTGCAGTTCAATCCCGCCTTGGCGCAGGTTTCCTCAAAATAGGATTTGAGGGCCGTCGGCAGGCCAAAATGATCGAGCAGCGCCGGCCGCAGGTTTTCCACCACGCGCCGCTTGACATCCATGGCATCGTCGAGCCCGGTGGCTAACATATCGAGCCTGGCGCGGGCTTCCGGCTCCTTGGCGCTGGCTCGGCCCTGCAGCCAGGCGAGGTCCATCTTGGCGGCAATCAGCAGCCCGCCCAGCTCGTCGTGGAGGTTGCGGGCGAGTTCCGCCTTCTCCTGCTCGGCAACTGCCAGCAGGTAGCTCGACAGGTCCGACAATTCCGCGGTGCGGTCGCGCACCAGTTCTTCCAGGCGCAGCCGCTCACGCGCCAGATCCGTACGGCGACCCTCCTGCCGCCAGAAATCCTTGACTAACAAGCGCACCGCCAGCACCAATAGCCCCAGCGTCAGCACAGCCAATGACGCCGCAGCCAGTCGCGAGCGTTGAATACTGCCCGCCGCGTCCGCCCGCAGGTTGCCAACCCGAATGTTCAATTCAGCCATCAGACCCTGGACTTCCTGCCGGAACGCCTCCATGAGGACGCGGCCGTTGCCCTTGCCGGCTTCGAGGACCGCGATGGGCTCCTGGCCACGTTGCGCAAGAATGACCGTCGCCCGCAACTCGCCGATCAGCTGGCCGCGCAGCGATTCGATGCGCCGCGCGCGCGCCAGCAGGGCTGGATCGCTGCCCATCAGCACGCGCAGCCGCGCGCCGGTAACCGCCACCTGCGCCAGCGCACTCTCAAAGGGCTCGAGATACTGCCGATCGCTGCTCAACAGGAAACCGCGCGCCCCGGTCTCCGCGTCCGTGACGACCGCGCGCAACTCGAGCAGCGTAGTCTGCATTTCTGTCAGAGCGGCAACCTGTTCGGCGCCATCCAGATTGCTCTTGACCGTCCATTCGTTGAAAAAGAACGCGCCAACGGCAATGGCCGCCATGGCGAGGATCGGCACCCATATAGTACGCGGCAGCATGAAGAGCGCCTGCCAGTCGTCAACAATGCGCGACCCTGACGGGTCTGCGGGTACGGTCGCTTGCGGGTTTGCGGTTTTCAGAAGCTATTGCCACACTCGTTGTCTTGCGACTTGAGTCTTCAACGCCGCAACGTCTGCCGTACGCACATATTGCAGCAAGTTCTGGCACAAGGGGTTGAATCCATAGCCGCCTTCAGCCATTTCACGCAGCGCCTGGGCCACGCTCCAGTTCTCGACCACCATCCGATAGATCGCCAACATTGAACCTGTCCGGTCGGCGCCGCGCTGACAGTGCACCAGCACTGGCTGTAATTGCGGCGACTGCACGATCCGCAGGAACCGAATGGCGTCCTGATCTTCTGGGAACCGCGCGTCAAACTTGATCTGTTCCATTTGCAGCGGCGAACCGGCCGGCCGCAGGTGCGCGTAGGCATGCACGGCGCGCAGTGACAGGACGGTTTTAACCGGACGATCGCCGTTAGCAAGGCTGACTTGCGACTCGAGCGCGCGAAACCCTTCCTCGGTTGGCTGCGCCGAGCGATACAAGTTCGCATTGACGCGGTGCAGGTTGGGGAATTCGACACAAGCCGCGACCGGCTGCGCCCATTTTCGGGGCCGGATCTGCGGCGCAAGTTGCGGCACTGCCGCAGCAACGTCGCGCATCGACTGCAACTCGCTTGCGGAATCCAGATGTCTATTCAGGTGGCTGGTGAAAATCATCGCGCCGCTACTATGCCCTATCCATGGGTTCCAATTCTGTTCGATACCGTACATAGCCTGCGCCAGGGAGAGCGGCAGGTCTGTAGGAGTACGCCGCACGAAGCACAGCGTGTCGGCGCCGTCCCACATGCAGTGCGGCAATCGACCTCGCGGGTCCGGTGTCGACGCCGACAGCCGTCAGTCGCAAGGCATGATCAACTCTGCGCCTACCCACTTGCGAGGACAGACCTATGATGATCTTCAGAAACAGCCTGCTGGCCATGTCGCTGCTGGCCGGCGCCGGTTGCGCCACCAACGCGCCCTTGCCCACCGTTGCCATGACCCGCGCTGAAACAAGCATTGAGCAGGCTGACCAGGCAGGCGCGAGGCGCTTCGATCCCGGCATGCTCGACAGCGCCAAGGACAAGTTGACGCGGGCCAAAGCCGCGGCCGCCAAAGGCGACGCGCGTTCCGCCAACCTTCTGGCCGAGCAATCCGAACTCGATGCGGAACTGGCCGCAGCGCGCGGTCGCAGCGCTAATGCCAAAACCGCTGCAGATGAAGTCAAGGCAAGCCTCGACGCACTACGCGCCGAGACCGCCCGCCAGCCTGCCCCGTAACAATCACTCAATCAGGAAAATGTCATGAAATCCATACCGACCCTGGCCGTCGTCGCGCTGAGCGCCGCACTGGTCACCGCCTGTGCCTCGACACCGCAGAACATTCCGGAACTCGACGCCGCACATTCACAGGTCCAGCAGGCGCTGAGCGATCCGCTGGCGCAGGAAGCCGCCGGGATGCGCCTCAAGAAGGCGGAGGAATCCCTGCGACTCGCCGACCAGTCCCAGGAGAAGCATCGGCCGCTGGCCGAAATCCAGCGCTACTCCTTCGCGGCTTCGCGACACGCGCAGATTGCGATAGAACAAACGTCGGAGTTGCACTCACGCAAGGCCGTGGAGCAAGGCGAAGCCGAGCGCACCCGCGTGCAGCTCGCCGCGCGCAGTAACGAGGCTGCGAACGCCAGGTCGGCGATGCTCGTTGCTAACGACGTCGCGTCAAAAGCACGCGCGGCCACCGTACAGGCCCAGGAAGCAACGACCCGGGCCGAGGCCGCCACTACGGTCGCACAGGCCGACACTGTCCGTGCGAACACCGAAGCCGATCGCGCTAACAGCGATGCCGATCGCGCCAAGAACGACGCCGATCGCGCTAACAACAGCGCAGCCATTGCCGGCGACGAAGCGGCGCGTCTGCGCACCGAACTCGAAGGCCTGCAGGCCAAGCAGACCGATCGGGGCATGGTGCTGACGCTGGGCGACGTGCTGTTCAATTCCGGACGGTCGGAACTGCGCCCCGCGGCAGCGCGCACCGTGGAACGCCTGGCGGATTTCCTGCAACAGCGCCCCAAGCTGTCG
>DAIQQI010000323.1:0-3886 GCA_036786925.1 Steroidobacteraceae bacterium | reverse complement strand
CGCCCACCGCCAGGCTGTGCCGGGTCTTGGCGAGCTTGCCGCCGTCCGCCTCAGTAATTACGGGTGTGTGCGCATAGAGCGGTATCCTGGCGCCCAATGCCTGGAGAATGCCTCGCTGGGCGCCCGTGCTGCCCAGCAGATCCGCGCCGCGCACCACGTCGCTGATCCCGCTCGCCAGATCATCGACCACGACCGTGAGGTGATAGGCGAAGAAGCCGTCCCGCCGTTTGACAATGCAATCGCTCAGGCCGGCGGCGATCGGGCCCTGCCAGCGATCGACCCAATCGGACTGCAGCTCGGTGAGGTCGAGGCGCAGCGCCGCAGGCTCGGTCACCCGCCGTTCGCGACAGCGACCGACGCAAGCTTGATCAGCGTCATTCGCGGGGTCGGCAGCGGCGGCAGCGCGCAGCGTGCGCCGCGAGCAGTCGCAGGCGAAGACCACGCAGTGCTTCTGCAGCTGCTCCAGGGCCTGCTGATAATCGGGCAGATGCGGGGACTGGTAGCGGATTTCGCCATCCCACGCCAGCCCGAGATTCGTTAGCTGGCGGATGATCAGGGCGTCGCAGCCGGGTCGCACCCGCGGCTGGTCGAGATCATCGATGCGCAGCAGCCAGCGGCCGCCGGCAGCACGCGCATCGAGATAGCTGGCCAGAGCGGCGACCAGCGAGCCCAGGTGTAGTGGGCCGCTGGGAGTCGGCGCAAAGCGGCCGACATAGGGAACGGAAGTGCGGCCGTTGCTAGCGGTAGCGGTCGTCGCGGTCGCCGTATTGTTTCTCGCGCCGTTCGCGCCGTTCCTGCGCTTCCAGCGACAGGGTTGCCACCGGTCGAGCCTCCAGGCGTTTGATGCCGATTTCTTCACCGGTCTCGAGGCAGTAGCCGTAGCTGCCGTCCTCGATGCGTTGCAGCGCTTCATCGATCTTGCGAATCAGCTTGCGTTCGCGATCGCGGGTGCGCAGCTCCAGGCTGAACTCTTCTTCCTGGGTCGCGCGATCATTGGGGTCCGGGAAATTGGCCGCTTCGTCCTTCATGTGCGTTACGGTGCGGTCGACTTCGCGCATCAGGTCCGATTTCCACGTGGCCAGGATCTCGCGGAAATGCCCGAGCTGTTCCTTGCTCATGTACTGCTCGCCGCGCTGCGCAATGTACGGTGTGACATTGCGCGGGCCAGCCAGCAGATTGTTGTCGCCGTCCGTGTCCTCGCCATCACCTGCGTCGTGGACCGGGCGCGTCGCGCGGGCCGGCATGGCTACCGCCACAGCCTCACGCGCGGCTGGCACCCTGGCTGGCGGCTTCTTGGCGGGTGCGGCCGCCACAACCACCGCTGGCTGCGGAGCGGGTGCTGATTTTGGCGGCAATTTCGGCGCCGCTTTTAAGGCGGGCGCGCTCTTGGTCGTGGGCTTGGTTACGGATTTAGGCACGTGTTTGGGTTCGTGAGCGACAGGCTTGTGTGCGCCGCCCTTGGTTGACACCGCCTTGGCGCTGACTTTCGGCGCAGGTTTCGCGTGCGCCTTGGGAGCGACCTTGCGCGCAGAGGCGCTGGCCTTGGTGGATTTGGCGGGTTTTGCAGCAGACTTCTTCGTGGGCATTTTACCCCCTGTTAAACGGAGGCCCGGAAAAAAGGACGCGGGATTATACCGGCGACTCTCGCCGCGTCCAGCCGTCTTTTCGATGCGTGACGACAATTGTCGTGTAGATGCCGCCACGAACGTTAAATCGCGCCTTGAGTTCCAGGAAACGCGGCTCCAGGACCTTGATCAGCAGCCCGGCGATTTCGTTGGTGATCGCTTCGTGGAAAGCGCCGCGATCCCGCATTGACCATAGATACAGCTTCAGGGACTTCAGTTCCACGCAGCGCTGGTCCGGCACATAAACCAGCTTCAGAGTGGCAAAATCGGGCTGGCCGGTCTTCGGGCACAGGCAGGTGAACTCCGGCATCCGCATGCGGATGTCGTAATCGCGTTCCGGATGCGGATTCGGGAATGTTTCGATCATGTGCAGTGGTTGCGTACTCATCGTGCGAATAATTTACACTACCGCCATCTGAGTGCCGCCCGGAGCAGGGGAAAAAGTCGCATGCGGCTGGTTCGAATCAAACTGTCTGGTTTCAAATCCTTCGTGGATCCCACCGCTATTGCGTTTCCGAGCAATCTGACCGGCGTGGTGGGTCCCAACGGCTGCGGCAAATCCAATGTCATCGACGCGGTGCGCTGGGTCATGGGTGAGCTGTCGGCCAAGCACCTGCGCGGCGACAGCATGGCAGACGTCATCTTCAACGGTTCGAATGCGCGCAAGCCGGTAGGCACTGCATCGGTCGAACTGGTGTTCGACAACGCGGATGGCAAGATCAGCGGGCCGTATGCGGCCTATAGCGAAGTGTCGCTGCGTCGCCAGGTGGCGCGCGATGGCAGTTCGAATTATTTCATCAACGGCGCGCGCTGCCGCCGCAAGGACATCACCCAGCTGTTCCTCGGCACCGGGCTGGGTTCACGCAGCTACGCCATCATCGAGCAGGGCATGATCTCGCGCGTCATCGAAGCCAAGACCGAAGACATGCGCGCGTTCGTCGAAGAGGCGGCGGGGATTTCCCGCTACAAGGAACGCCGCCGCGAAACCGAAGCGCGGATTCGCGATACGCGCGAAAACCTCGAGCGCCTGCAGGACGTGCGTGACGAGGTCGACAAGCAGATCCGTCATCTGCAGCGCCAGGCGGCCACCGCGCGGCGCTACCAGACTCTCAAGGATGAAGAACGCAAGCTGCATGCGGAATTGTTAGCTCTGCGGCTGCGCGAACTCGACAGTGGCAGCGAAGTGCAGGATTCAGCGGTGCGCGAGTGCGATATCGCGCTGCAGGCGGCACTGGCCGAATTGCGCGCCAGCGAAGCGGCGCTGGAAACGCAGCGGCAGTTTCAGGTCGAAACCAGCGAACGCGTCGGCCAGGTGCAGGGCCGTTATTACTCCCTGGGCGCCGAGGTATCGCGCCACGAGCAGCAGATTCAGCACACCCGCGAGATGCGCGAGCGCCAGCGCTCGGAACTGGCGCAGCTGCGTACCTCGATCGGCGAGCTGGCCAGTCACGTCGCGCGCGACGAATCCGACCTGGTCACGATCCGCAACGAACTCGAGACGCTGGCGCCCGGCCTGGCGCAGGCGGGTGCGGCCGACCAGGCGGCGCGCACCGCACTGTTAGCTGCCGAGGCGGGCCTGCAACAGGCGCAGCACTCCTGGGAGGAGTTCAATGCCGAGCTCGGTGGGGCAAGGCAGACGGTGCAGGTCGAGCGCGCCCGCATCGAGCAACTGGAGAATCAGATCCGGCGCCTGCAGGCGCAGGCCGACCGGCTGTCGCTCGAGCGTGACGCGCTCGCGACCCAGGAAGCCAATGCATTGTTAGGTGACCTGGCGTCGCGCGAGTCCGAGGCGCGTCGTGCCAGCGAAGGTCTTACCACCACGCTGGCCGCGGCGTTAGGCGACGTGCAGTCGACGCGCGCCCGGCAACTGCGCCTGGAAACCGAGCTTGAGTCGGCGCGCCTGCACCGCGAAAAAGCGCGCGCCGAAATGCTGTCGGTCGAGGCCTTGCAGCAGGCGGCGCTGCGCCGCGCCGAGGGCAATGCCGCCGGCTGGCTGGCGACGCACGGCCTGGCAAAGAAGGCGCGACTCGCCGAGAACCTCAGCGTCGACGCCGGCTGGGAGCGCGCGGTCGAGACCGTGCTGGGCGATTACCTGGAAGCCGTGTGCGTCGATGGTTTCGACAGCCTGCAGGAAGCGCTGGCAGGCCTGGGCGACGGTCGCCTCGCGCTGCTGGACACCTCCGGTGGCGGCGCCGGCGCGAAGGCCGGCAGCCTCGCGGAACGTGCGGGCCTGAATTTCCGTTACTTCGACGACCGCCACA
>DAIQQI010000322.1:0-3889 GCA_036786925.1 Steroidobacteraceae bacterium | reverse complement strand
TATGGACAAGGACTCTGACAAACAGGCCCGCGGCGGCGCCCCGGGCCACGACGCGGTGGAAGACGTGCAGGGCCGGCGCGACAGCCGTCGCATCCCCATCGATCGGGTCGGCATCAAGGACATCCGCCATCCGGTGAAGCTGCGCGACCGCTCCGCCGGCGAGCAACATACGGTCGCGACCTTCAACATGTACGTCAATCTGCCGCACCATTTCAAGGGCACGCACATGTCGCGCTTCGTGGAAATACTGCACCTGGAGCGCGAGATTTCGGTCGAGAACTTTCCGTCCATGCTGGCGGAGATGACCACGCGGCTCGAAGCCGAGGCCGGTCACATCGAAATGAGTTTTCCGTTTTTCATGACCAAGAAGGCGCCGGTGTCGGGTGTCGAAAGCCTGATGGACTACGCCGCCACGCTGATTGGCGAGCGCCGCAACGGCGACAACACCATGACCATTCGCGTGGTGGTGCCGGTCACCAGCCTGTGCCCCTGCTCGAAGAAGATTTCCGCCTATGGCGCACACAATCAGAGATCCCACCTGACGATCACGGTGCAGCCGCGCGAGCATCTGTGGATCGAGGAATTGATCGAGATTGCGGAGTCGGAGGCCTCGTGCGAGCTGTTTGGAATCCTGAAACGGCCCGACGAAAAATTCGTCACCGAAAAGGCCTACGACAATCCGAAGTTTGTCGAGGACCTGGTGCGGGATGTCGCGGCAAGACTCAATGCCGATCCGCGGATTTCAGCCTACAGCGTGTCGGCCGAGAATTTCGAGTCGATCCACAATCACTCGGCCTACGCGCTGATCGAGCGCGACAAGCGCGTCGCGGACTGAGCCGCGAGCGGCTCAGGCGACGGCTGCGCCCAGTTCGGCTGCGGCGGCGCTGAATCCAGCGGCCGCCCGCTGATCGGCGGACTGCAAGCGCGCGATCAGCGTTTTCAGAAATGCCTTGTTGAAATGCAGCTGGCAGGCCGATGAGCTCTGCTCCAGCAGCGTCGCGCTCACCTTGAGCGCGGTCACGCTGCCTGACGCGCGGATCGTCGCCGTGCGCCGCGCGCCCTTGACGTAGCTGGTTTCGCCGAAGCAGTCGCCCGCTTCGATGCGGCCGACCTTGATGTTGTTGCGTTCGACCGAGCATTCACCCGAGACCAGGATGTAGAAGCGGTCGTCGATCTCGCCTTCCTTGACGATTTCCTCGCCCGGCGTGAAATCGATCCAGCCGGATGCGCGCATGACTTCCCAGATTTCGGCATGCGAGAAATCATGGAAAAACCGCAGGCGCCGCAGCACGCCGAACTGTTCCTGTTGGTCGAGTTTGTTGTAGGCCGCGCGCAGCTTCTGGTGCACCCGCGTCAGGTCGGCGGCGAAGTCGAGACCGCTCGCGTAGCGGTTCTCGGTGTGCTTCATCATCGCGGTTGCGACGACGTTTTCCAGTTCTTCCGGCACCTCGGCGCGCAGCGTGTGAATCGGCGCGGCGGTGGCATACACGATCTGGTGCAGCAGCCGCGCGAGGTTCGAAGCCTTGAACGGCCGTGCGCCGGTCAAGAGCTCATACATGCATGCGCCTAACGAGTAGATGTCCGAAGTCGGCGTCAGGTCGAAGCTCTGCACCTGTTCCGGCGACATGTACGACGGGCTGCCGGCGATGCCTTCGATGCGGGAAATATCCGAGTCCGCCACCAGCGCGATGCCGAAATCGATGATCCGGACATCGTTGTCCTGGGTCAGCATTATGTTCGAGGGCTTGATGTCGCGGTGGATGACACCGCGCGAATGCGCGTAGTGCAGGGCCTTGGCGCACTTGTAGACGATTTCGACCACGTCATCGATGCGCAGCAGGTTGTCAGGCTTGCAGTAGGCGCTCAGCGTGCGCGCACCGTGCACGAACTCGGTGACGATGTAACAGTGATTGCCCTCTTCGCCGGCATCGTAGATCGGCAGGATGTTAGGGTGCTGCAGCATGCCGACCATGTGCGCTTCGGACATGAACATCTTGCGCGCAACCTTGGCTTTTTCCTCGTCCTGCACGGCAGCCATGTTGTAGACCTTGATGGCTACATCGCGGCCGTAATAGGGATCGTGAGACAGGTACACCGTGCCGGTGCTGCCATGGCCGACCTCGTTGACGATCTCGTATTTACCAATGCGTTCCGGCGCCCGGGCATTGGTTTTCGAATTGCGGTTTTCTGCGACCATCAGCCTCACCTGGACAAGGCGGTCAGAATACGTAGCCTGAAATTCGCCGGCTGTGACGCAGTTCCGGTTGCAGGGTCGGCTCAGGGCCCGAAATGATCGAAGCCGCGATGCATGAACTGGGTCACAGCCGCACCGTCGCGCAGCCAAACGCCCGCCCCGGGCACGACCCGGCCAATCCTCGTGATGCGGGTCTGCGCCACCCGGGCGACTTGCGCAAGATCCGCGGCCGCCGCGGGCACGGTGAAGGCGAGCTCGTAGTCATCGCCGCCGGTCAGCGCCAGTTCCTGCGCCCGCGGCAGCGCATGCTGCGCCCGCAAGGCATCGGACAAGGGCAGCAGCGCCGGTTCTATTTCGATCGCGCAGCCGCTGGCGGCGCCGAGTTTGCCCAGGTCGCCCGCGAGCCCGTCCGAAACGTCGATGCAGGCGCTGGCAATCCCCGCGAGCGCACGACCCAGGGCCACGCGTGGCGTCGGATACTCGAATCTTGCGCGCAGCGCGGCCGGTGGCGCCGGCTGATCCGCGAGCGGCAGGCCGGCGGCGGCATCGCCGGGCGTGCCACTGACGAACACCAGGTCGCCGGGCCGCGCGCCGCTGCGCGTCAGCGCACGCCCCGGCAGCGCGGTACCTAACACCGTCACTGAAATTGTCAGCGGACCCGAAGTGGTATCGCCACCGATCAGCGCCACGCCGTACTGCTGCGCCAGGGCGCCGAATCCGCCGGCGAATTCCTGCAGCCAGGCGTCATCGGCCTGCGGCAGCGTGAGTGCGAGCAAGGCGTAGCGCGGTTCCGCGCCCATGGCGGCCAGGTCGCTGAGATTGACGGCCAGCGCGCGATGTCCGACCGAGCGCGGTGGCGAACCCACCGGGAAATGCCGTCCGGCAACCAGCGTGTCGACCGCGGCGACCAGCTGCTGGCCCGGCGGCAGTTCGACCACCGCGGCATCGTCACCGACACCTAACACGACATCGTCGCGCCGGGCGCCGAGCGTGCTGAACCAGCGCTGGATCAGGTCAAATTCACCCATCGGCGCCCGCGATCTCCGCGCCGCGCAAGGCGTGCGCCGCCTTGTCGAGCACCGCGTTGACGAACTTGTGGCCATCGGTGCCGCCGAAGCGCTTGGCGAGCGCCACCGCCTCGTTGATCGCAACGCGCCACGGCGTTTCCGGGCGGCTGCGCAACTCAGCGACGCCGATCCACAGGATCGCATGTTCGACCGGATCGAGGGCCGCGGCGCTGCGGTCCTGCCAGCCAGCTAACAATTCGTCCAGGATATCGCGCTCGCGGGCGATGTCCTCGATCAGGCCGAGGAAATAGCCGCGATCCGCCTTGGCCATGTCGGGTTCCTGGTCGAATTCCTGCGCCAGGTCCTGCCACGGCGCAGCGTTCAATTGCCAGCGGTACAGGGCCTGCACCGCCAGCTTGCGCGCGACACTGCGGGCCGCATGCTGCGGATCAAATCGCCGCCCGCCGCTCACGCGTGTGCCGCCAGGCGCAGCACCTGGATCATCTCGAGCGCCGTCACCAGCGCCTCGCCGCCCTTGTCGCCGTGCGCCAGCGCGGCGCGCTCCAGCGCCTGTTCGACATTGTCGGTGGTCAGCACGCCAAAGATCACCGGCACGCCGGTATCCAGCCCCGCGCGCATCAAGCCGGCGGCGGCTTCGCGCGCGACGAAATCGAAATGCGGCGTATCG
>DAIQQI010000321.1:0-3900 GCA_036786925.1 Steroidobacteraceae bacterium | reverse complement strand
GCCGGATCGACGCCCGCGGCACGCAACTCATCGACCGCCAGTGTGCCGCCCAGTATTGGAATGAACGCGTTGATCGCCCACCATGTGAGGAGTCCGGCCATGGACACCATCACTGCGGCACGCGTCGCAGCGACCGTGTCCGGTCTGACAAGGTCGGCGATCGACGCAGCTGGGCCGCCTGCGGCCTGCTGTTGCCAGCGGTCGCTTTCGCGCAGCACGATACGCAACAGCAGCGCGACTGCAACGGGCGCCAGGCCGCACAGAAACACGTAGCGCCAGGACTGCGTGGGCTGGCCCACGAACCAGACGCCCGCGATCTGGTAGTTGACGATGCTGGCAAGGAAGATCCCGATTGGCGAAGCCGTCTGCAGCAGCGTGCCCGCCGCGACCCGGTATTGTTCCGGCACGGATTCTGCCACCAGCGCCGCACCGACCGCCCATTCACCGCCGATGCCGAGGCTGGTCAGCGCACGAAACGCAATCAGCTGGTTGATGCTGGTGGCAAATGCGCACAGCGAAGTGCCCAGCCCATAGACCAGGATTGTCAGCATCAGCGCCCGCTTGCGGCCAAAACGATCGGCCAGCCACCCAAACAGCACTCCGCCGACCGCCCATCCCACCAGCAGCAGCGATGACAACACGCCGGTCCAGTAGACAGTCTGCTGGCGGGCGACTGCACTGCCGGGTTCAAGGCCTAACAAGGTCGTGATGGCGTTGGCGGCGACAAAGTTAAACAGCAGGGCATCGAACACGTCGAATCCCCAGCCGAGCCATGCGGCCAGTATCACCAGCCACTGATAGCGCGTCAGCTGGCGCAGCATCAGCGAGCCGTGTAGCCGCCGTCGACCAGCAGGCTGGTGCCGGTAATCAGGCTGGCGGCGGGTGAGGCGAGAAACAGCACCGCGGCCACGACCTCGTCAACGGTACCGATGCGGCCCAGCGGGATGTTGCCGGTGACTTCGCTGCGAAACGCCGTGTCCGCGAGAAACGGTTTGGTCAGCGGCGTTTCGACATACGTGGGCGCCACGGCGTTCACGCGCACCTGCCGGGGTCCGAGCTCCACCGCCATGGCCTTGGTGAGACCCTCGATCGCGTGCTTGGTCATGCAATAGACGGTTCTGTTAGCTGCACCAACATGACCCATTTGCGAGGACATGTTGATGATGACCCCGCTACCCTGTGCGACCATCAGCCGCGCGGCGTGCTGGGCGCAGAGAAACATCGAACGTACGTTGAGCTGCAGCAGGCGATCCAGCGTCCCGGGTTTGACCGCCAGGAAGGGTTCCGGTTGATTGCCGCCGGCGTTATTGACCAGCACATCGCAGCGCTCCAGCTGGCTGAAGAGCCGCTCGAGTTCGGCGTCGCTGGTGACATCGCAGCCCATGGCGCGAGCCTCGCCGCCCAGGGCCTGGATCTCGGCGACCACCGACTCCAGCTCCGCCACGCTGCGCGACACCACCGTGACCCTGGCCCCGCCCGCAGCCAGCGCCAGGGCACAGCCCCGGCCGATTCCACGCCCCGCGCCCGTGACCAAAGCGGACTTGCCGCTGAATTCCTTGTTCATATTGTTAGCGAGTTTAGCGGGATTTGAACTGGATCACTAAAGCCTGTTGGTTTGGCGTTCGTAATAGTGGCGGAGGGCCACTGCATGACCGTCGTTCCCGTTGCGAGTTTGCAGGAGTATTTCCGTGATGCCGTGCAAACGGCGCTCGGCCATCAACGCCTGCAGGTCGAGGATGACACCGCGCACTATGTCGTCAGCCTGCTGACGTCCTACGCGCGCAGCGAGCAGCTGTTCGACGCGACGCCCGATGGGACGCGTCTCAAGCCCCTCGTGGTCATGCTGTCCGAAGCGCTCGAAGCCGCTGACCCAACCGCGCGCCAGCGCGGCCTGCAGCGCCTGGGCGACGTGTCGCTGTTCGTCGCCGGGTTTTTTGCCGACGGCTTTGCGCGCAAACTGATCGATATCGACTATCACATCGCGATGGGTGGTCGCGCCTACGCCGTGCTGTCCGAGACCCTCAGCGTTGGCCGCCGCCAGACCCTGGGCCGGGTGTTCGCGGAGCTGGCGAGCAAGTTCCAGCCGCTGGTCGATGTCCTGCACGAGATACAGGATGGCAATCGCACGCGTACCGACCGCGACCTGCTGCGCCTGTACGAAATCTGGCTCAAGACCGGCAGTCAGCGCGCGCGCCGTCTGTTAGGCGACATGGGCATCGTGCCGAGCGACTGCAACCTTAGCGGGCCGGCGCACTAGGGTCTGTAGACGCCATGAACCTGGCTGTCATGCAGTCGATGCTGGGCCGGATATACGACACCCCGATCCAGCACTCGGTGGACGACTTCCTGCTCACCGACCGGGCATTGCTGCCCGAGGGCGCCTTGCCGGCCGAGGAGCAGCTGCTGGTGAGCGGCGAGGGCGATACGGTCTATCTCTCGCTGTTTGTCGACGCCGCCGTGTTAGCCCGGCTGGCGGCCGGCAGCCAGCCGTGGCATCTCAACTCCGGGAATCTCGCCGACTGGCTGACGGCCCTGGAAGGCGTCAGCCATTTTCAGTATCTGACTTACCATGCGGGCTTTGATCGGCCGGTATCGCTGCTCGAGCTGGAATTGCAGGCCGAAGTCGACAAGTATGTCAGCTGCCTCGAGGTCCTGCGTGTGCAGGCGCCGGGGCGCTTTCCGAGTGAAGTCCTGCCGCAACTATTCTCATCGCGGTTCCAGCCTGATCCCCGGCTGCCGGGGCAGGCGACGGCGCGTTACCTGGCAGCGACTCGCGGCGCCGCGCGCTTCTGCGGCCGTCTGGACCGCAGCCTGCGGCGCCAACGCGACTGGCAGGATTGGCTGCGGGAGTTGCGGCGCTTCTATCGCTGGCCGGTGTCGCGCAAGCTGGCGTTGATCGAGTCCTTGAACTGAAATCGCTGTTGATCTATTCGCGTTTCTTGCGCTCTTCGAGTTCGCGCGTCAGCTTGATCCAGTCGCTCAGTTTGCGCAGGTCGGTCTTCTTGCGAGCTGGCAATGGCGCCGGCGGCGGCACTGCATCGGGCCGGGGACTTTCGCCTTCGAGGCTGAGCCTCAGGCGTGGTTCCAGAAAAAGGTCTTCGGCCGGCAAGTCGATCCACTCGACCTGCGCGTTGCCGCGACTGTCGTGGACAATCCGGGACAGCCTGCGGCGATTGCCGCCCTGGTTGCTGCCGTCATCGTGACTCATTCTTGACATTATTCATTAATCGGCCGCTATGCCAATCGATCTGCAGACGAACTGCGACGCAGCCCACATTCACTCACAGCAATTCCACATTTAACAGATTGCTGGCGCGAAACAGCCCGAAAACGGTCTTGCTGTCGACGATGTCGCCAGCCGCGGCGCGCTGCAGCGCCTCCCGCAGCGGCACCCAGTGAATCTCCAGGACTTCTGCAGCCTCGGTCGCGCTCGGCGTCGGGGTCAGGTCGCGCGCCAAATAGAGATAGACTTTTTCGGTGAACACACCGGGCGAGGAGACGCAGTGACCCAGGTAGTCCCAGCGCCCGCTGATCTGACCGGCCTCCTCTGCGAGTTCGCGCGCCGCGGTCACGGCGTGCGGTTCATCGGGCTCGAGCTTTCCGGCAGGTAATTCCCAGACATAACCGCCGGCGGCGTGGCGGAATTGCCGCAGCAGACACACCTGCTGCGCGTCATCCACGGCAACAACAGCGGCGCCGCCCGGGTGGTGCACGATTTCCAGCTCCGCCGTGTGCCCGTTAGGCAGCCGTACCGTTTCGACATCCAGGCGCACGACCCGGCCAGCAAATATTTCGCGTTTGTTGAGCAGCATGGGGCTCCAGTCCGGCCAGGGCGACCGCGTACAATCTTCGCATGTCTTCTGCGCGACTTGTCATCGTCAGCGGCCCGCCAGGCGCGGG
>DAIQQI010000320.1:0-3907 GCA_036786925.1 Steroidobacteraceae bacterium | reverse complement strand
ACCAGTTGATGTGAACCCCAGCCGTGATCCGTGCCATCGCCGTTGCTGGTCAGCGTGCGCCCGAAGTCCGACTGCGTGAAAGTCGTGACCTTGTCGGCCACACGCAGGTCCGTGAGCGCGTCGTAGAAGGATGCCAGGCTCGCGCTCAGATCGCCGAACAAGCGCGGTTGCACGGTGTTCTGATCGTCGTGGGTATCGAAGCCGCCGATGGCGACCAGGAAGATCTGCCGGCGCATCGCCAGTGGCGCACGGGCTGCGATGAGCCTCGCGACCATGTTCAATTGCTTGCCCAATTCCGAGGCCGGTAATCGGGTCGCGAGCGGCGCCACACTGCCGAGCGCGTTGTTGATGCGGTCGGCGTTCGCCAGCGATCGCTGGTTGACCGCCGCGAAGGCGCGATTCACGGCGCTCGCGCCGCGCAACGCCAGCAGCCGCTCGAACATCGCGCGACGCTCCGCGTAAAGTCCGGCGCCCGGCGACAACACGTTGTAGCGGATCGCGCCGTCGGTCGAGATCACGTAGGGCTCGCTGCTTGCTCCGATCTGCAGCAGGCTGTTACCCACGAGACTGACGTTGGTCGGCATCTGCTGCGTTGTCAGGCTGCTGGCCATCGCATCCGCGGCCCGGCCGGCCCAGCCGCTGCGGATGTCGGCCTGGCCCTTGAGCGACGACCATTGATCCTGCTGATCATTGTGCGAAAACAACTGGGGTGGCAATGGCGCGCTGCGGGCCAGCACCTCGGCCTTGCTGACCGGCCGGATGAGCGGGCCGACGTTGGCAACCACGGCCAGGCGCCCGGCATCGAACAGGCGGGCGAGTTCCGGCATCCGCGGATGCAGGCCGTATTGCGCGCCGTCGCTGGTCAGCGGGTTGATGGGCAGCAGGCGGTCGCGCGCGATGGCGAGATTCTGGCGCGAACGGGCGTAGATGCCGTGCTCGAGCGTGCTGCGCGGCACCACCATGTTGAAGGAGTCGTTGCCGCCTAACAGAAAAACGCAGACCAGGGCGCGATAGTCATCCGGGTTCGCGCTCTGGGCGGCGGCCAGCCCGCTCCAGCCGGCGGCCGCTGCCGCGCCAACACTCCCGGAGGCAAGGACAAAATTGCGGCGATTCATCATGGGGGTTCCTTCAGCGCAGGCCGGCATATTCGGGCGACGTTACGATGCTGTAGATCGCCTCGGCGACGCGACCCGGGGCGAGGCTCGCCGGTATCCGTTCGATGGCCGCGACCGTTTCAGTCCGCAACTCGCTCGATAGCGCGCCGCCTTGCAGCTTGTCGGCGACGCGATTGACCAGCGCGTTGCTGTCCGTGGCCAGCGGGATTTCGACTGAGATGTCGAGGAAAATGTCTTCGGGCTTCAGCCCCACGGTCGCGGAATTCAGCACGAATGCATAGGCAGCCATGACGTTGGCGGTCAGCGCGACCGTGGACTCATTGGCAATCTCGAGTTCCGGAGCCACCAGGCCGGCAGCGCGCATCTCGCCCGGCGGCGCGTAGTCAGGCTTGTAGAAATTGAATACTGAGGGTGAACTGAACGGCGCCTGTCCCAGCACATAGCCCAGGTAGTCGAGGCGGTAGCGGCCGTTCGCAGCGCGGGCGTCGAACGCCCGCCACAGCGAGGTCAGGCGCAGCAGCGGTTCCTGCAATTTTCCCGTGCCATCCGCCGGCGGGTTGCGCGCCTCCGCGTCCAGCAGCACCGCGCGCAGCGTCGCCGCCAGATCGCCACGCACGCCGGCGCCGTTGTTGTTGAAGCGATCCGCAACGCGCGCCAGGTAGGCGGGCGTCGGATTGCTGGTCACAAATCGCTGGATCAGGTGCCGGGCAATGAAGGGCGCGACGTTAGGGTGGTTGAAAATATTGTCCAGCGCATCGGCGAGATCTTTCTGCGCCGTCTGATTGGCGGGCAACACGGTTCCACGCAGCAGGCGCTTGCTGCCCGTGTCATGAAATTCGGCAAAGGCCTGCATCGGCCGGCGATGGTCGAACGACGACTGAAACCAGGATGGCGAGCCGCCAAAAGTCCAGCCGGTAAACACCTGCGCGAATCCCTTGACGACATCCAGGTCATAGGTCGGGATGGCCGCGCCGGCCGCATCACGTTTGACGCGGCCATCATTTTCCAGTTCGACCAGGCCGATGGTGAACAATTGCAGCAATTCACGCGCGTAATTCTCGTCCGGGCGGATGTTGAGTGCGGCGTTAGGTTTCTGGTTACCGAGCATCGACAGGTACCGACCCATCGCCGGATGCAGCGTCACGTCCTCCATCAGCGTGCGGAAATTGCCGAAGGCATTGCGCAGCAGCAGGTCGTTAAAGCTCGCGATCGCATCCGGGACGCCACCGAGGTCGCTGCGTTCCGAGACCACCATGATCTGCGACAGCGCGTAGGCCATGCGCTGGCGCAACTGGTCGGGCGCCGTGACCGCCGTGCGCAACCAGACTTCCTGTCGATCGGCCTGCGTCGGCGCAGTGCCGTAGGCGGCCAGGCCGGCCAGGTGCGAGGTTGGCGCGACGTTCATTTGCTCGTCGATCCAGGCCGGATAGCCGAGCTGGATCACGCGATCCAGCTGCGCGTTGTTAGGTCCGAAACTCGCCTGCTTGAGAAAGCGCGCGGCCTCGGCGCGGGTGATGGCCACTGGCGGGGGCGTTACCGAACCGCCGCCGCTCGTGTCGCCGCCGCCACCGCCGCAGGCGCTCAGCAGGAGCACGCCCGCCAGCAGCGTGCTGCGGCACCGCGACGCGAGCCGGACCCGGTTGCCGTTCACGGCTTCGACTCGGCGCCAGCGATAGCGCGCAGGCTCTCGACCTGGGCGGCCGTCAGCGCGTTCTTGATATTGACCAGCATTTCGATCCAGGCGCGCTTCTTGCGGGACTCGGCGGCGAACACCTTGTCGGCACGCGCGAGCACATCGGCGCGATCGACCGGCAGCTTGTCGATCGCTTCCTGGATCGCAAGACCTTCCTCCATCATCTCGACATCGATGCCGGCGACGGTGCCCTGCACCTTGACGATTTCCTGGCGAATGATCTTGCGCTGGCCGTCTGTTAGCTTGAGTGCCGTGGCGTTGCGCAGCACGACTTCGGGCGCGAACAGGCGGCCGCGAAACCAGTCATCGTCGGCGCCCGACGCGAACGCCGCGCCCAGGGACAGCGCCAGCAGCACGAATTTCGGAAATTTCATTACAGGTACTCCTTTGCAAGTTGGGGTTCGCCGGCCTGCGGCATCGCCGGCAGATCGCGCAGCAGCGCGGATTCAGTGTTGGCAGTCAGGCGGTCGCTCGGCGAATGCCAGATCGCCTCGTAGGACAGCGTGCGTGCCAGTGCGAGGTCCTCATCCAGCGTCGGCGTCCTGCTGTTGCTTACTAACAGCACCACCAGCGCGGCGAGCAGCGCCATCGCGCCGCCGTAGGCCCAGGTGTAGCGGCGCCATTGCGTTCGCCGCGACCGGATCCTGGCGGCCGCGGCATCGAGGGTCATACGAAACCCGGGTACGCCGGATTGCGCCGCATCCTGTTGCGCGAAACTAACGCGGACCAGATTTGCCAGGCGGCGCTCAGGGGATTCGTTCATGTCAGGTCTCGCAAACTGGCAGCCAGTGATTTCTTGCCGCGGTCATAGTGAGTGCGTGCCGTGCCAACCGGTATGCCCATGACGGCGGCGGCCTCTTCGATGCTGCAGTCACGATAGAAAACCAGTTCCAGGACGCCACGCTGCCGGGGCGACAGCGCCTGCAAGGCCGCGGCGATGCGCGCCTGTTCGCCGGAGCCCGCTGATTCGGCAACGCCCATGCCTGGCGCGGGTTCGAGCGCGGCGCCAAATCGCAGCAACAGCACCGCTCGCAGGCGCTCGCGGCGCCGTTGTTCGCGCGCCAGCCGCTCAATGACTCCGAATAGAAAGGTGCGCAGG
>DAIQQI010000319.1:0-3917 GCA_036786925.1 Steroidobacteraceae bacterium | reverse complement strand
CAGGCTGGTGAATGCCTTGATGCGATTCTCCATCGCCTTGTAGGCCTGCCGGAATGCCAGCCACTTCTGGGCGTCCGTTCCCTCCACGGCGGCGGGATCGGGAATACCCCAGTGGGCTGTCATCGGTTGGCCAGGCCAGTAGGGGCAGACTTCGCCAGCGGCGTTGTCACACACGGTGAACACGAAATCGAGACTGGGTGTGCCGGGCGCTGCGAACTCGTCCCAGCTCTTGCTGCGCAGGCCTTCCACCGGCAGGGTCAGGTGCGTCAGCAATTGCAGCGCGATCGGATGAACTGCGCCCTTCGGGAAACTGCCGGCGCTGAAGCCGCGGAATCTGCCATTGCCGAAGTGGTTGATGATGGCTTCGGCGAGGATGCTGCGTGCCGAATTGCCGGTGCAGAGAAACAGGACGTTATAAACGCGTTCTTGCGAGTGCTTGATGTTCATGCGCGTTTCCTCTGGCGGGGCAGGCTGGCAACCGCCGGCACGCAGTTCGTGCCAGAGGTCGCGCTGCCGAGGCTGCAGCAATTGGCCGTGAGAAACGCCACCAGCGCGTTGATGCGGTCGAAGTCGGCGCTATAGAACAGGAAGCGCCCCTCGCGCCTCACGTCGATCAGTCCCGCCTGCTGCAGTTCCTTCAGGTGAAAAGACAGGGTGGGCGCCGGGATGCCGAGCTTCTGGATCAGGGCGCCGGGGGAATAGCCTTCCGGGCCACGCCTGACCAGCAGGCGAAACACCTGCAGGCGCGATTCGTGCGCGAGGGCGCCGAGCGGCAACAGTGCGTCAGAACATTTCATGATTCCAATATTATCAAATTAATATCGCTGAACCGGCGCCGGCTAAAAAAAAGGCTGGCGGGGGGCCGCCAGCCTTGTCAATCCAGTCGCACACCCGGGAAAAGTGGTCGTCGACCGGCTTCCTTCAACCCGCACATCATCTACCGGAAAGATTGCAGTTTGATGAAGCGGCCCTACAAGAACAGCAGATTGGTGCCGACGCCCAGCGCGAGGCCGATCACCGCACCGGCGGCGACGTCGGACGGGTAGTGCAAGCCCAGGACCACGCGCGACAACGCGACAGCCGTGGCGAACGGGACTAACAAGATCGCCAGCCAGGGTACGTAGCTGCAGGCGATGAAGGTGAATGCGACCGCATGCAGGGTGTGACCGGACGGGAAACTGTAGCGATCGAGCGGCGGCATGAAACACTGGATGCCGGCGAGACGCACGAAGGGCCGTTCCCGAACCAGTCGTTCCTTGAGCTGGCGATAGATCAGGAGTCCCAGCCCGCTGGCGAGCAACATGTGTATTGCGGCGGTCAAGCCGTGTTGACCGGGCAGCAGCGGCATCGCGGCGGTCAATGAGTACCAGAACACGCCGTCGCCCAGGCGGCTGACGACACGGAAGAACCGCAGGGTCGGATTGCTGAGTGCGATGCGATTGGCGAGCATGCAGAGACGCACGTCAAGCCGATTGGCATTGTCGAGGAGCTGCGAGCGTGTCATGGGCTATCCTTTCGCTTCCGCCAGGAATTTGTCGGGGCTTGCAGCGGCGTGCAGGCCGAGCAGGTCCTGGTACAGGTCCGCGGCGCGTCTCGCACACTGCACGGACGACCAGCGCTCGGCATCGCCTTTGGCAGCGACGCTCAGTTTTTCACGCAGCGCCGGGTCCTTGAGGACCAGGGCCACCGCGTCGCCGAAAACCTGAGCGCTCTCCTGGCTGACGATCGCGCCCCTGGCATCGCGCAGGACTTCCGCTGTTCCCATCACCGCGGTGGACACGACCGGCGTGCCCTGCGCCATCGCTTCAAGCAGCACCAGGCCCTGGGTTTCAGTGCGCGATGCGAACACAAAGACATCAGCCGCGTGATAACAATCGAGCAGCGTCGAGTTGCGCTCCAGATAGCCGATCATCTGAGTGTTAGCAGCGAGGTTGGCATTCGCGATTTCCTGCTTCAGGTGCGGCACTGCCGGACCCTCGCCCGCAATCACCAGCAGCACATCAGGAACTTTGTCGATCAGCTTGCGCAGCATCACCAGCAGGAAATCGATGTTCTTCTCGTGTGCGACGCGCCCGACGAACAGCGCCATGGGACGGGATCCGATACCGTGCAGCGCCCGGAATCTGGAGCCGTCGCCGTCCTGGAAGCGGCTCGGATCGAGGCCGGTCGGGATCACATGCAGGGGCGTCGCAACGCCGTAGGCAGCTAACACGTCCGCCATCGGTTGGGACGGCGAGATCAGCGCGTCGACCTGGCGGCACTGCCGCTGCGTGAACCAGCGCGAAAACGCGCGTAACCAGGTCCCGGGCACGACCGGCACGTAGTGCTGCAGGTAGTGCTCGAAATAGGTGTGATAGGTTTCAAGCACCGGCACGCCGAGGCGGCGCGCGATCTCGATGCCGGCATAGTGCGCGACAAAGGGTGTTTGTACGTGAACGATATCCGGCCGGGCAGCCTGGATGATCGGCCACAGCTTTCGTATCGCGCGCCGCGACATGGAGCGATCCTCGGGATCGCGCGGCACCTGCCAGGATTTCACGCGGATGATGTCCGCGTCCTGCTCGGGCGCCAGGCCCGGGTAGCCGGGCGCAACCAGCAAAACGCGATGTCCTGCCGCGATGAGGTCGCGCCGAAACGTCTGGATGGACGTCGACACGCCGTTGACGCGCGGAAAATACACGTCGCTGATCATCAGTATTCGCATGTCCGCTCCGGTTGCTGGTCGGGCTGCCTCAGGTTCGTAAGGGATTCGCGTGTTCACGCGGCCATCCCCAGCGAAGGGAGCGCGATCGCGTTAGCTACCGGAACGCCCTGGCCCGGCCAGTGCCAGAGCTGCAGCGCCCCATTGTTGCGCTCGACGATGGCGGAACAGTTTTCGACCCAGTCACCGTCATTGCCGTACAGCACGCCATCAATTTCGTGTAACGCGGCGCGGTGAATGTGGCCGCAGATCACACCGTCAACGCGACGCTTCATCGCTTCCGAGACCACGGCCTTTTCAAATGCATGCACGTACTGCATCGCGCGGCCGGCCTTCTGCTTCAGGTAGCCCGCGAGCGACCAGTAGGGGTAACCCATCGAGGTACGCAGCAGGTCGATCTGGTGATTCAGCGCAATCGTGAAGTCATAGACTCGCGAGCCAAAGGCTTCAAGCCACGGGTGGCAGTGCAACGCGCCGTCGAATTCATCGCCGTGCATCAGCAGCAGCCGGCGACCTTCGGCGGTGCGGTGCGTGAAATTGCGATGGACTTCGACATTGCCGAAGCGTTGCGACGTAAAGGCGCGCAGGTCGGCGTCGTGATTGCCGGGAACCAGCACCACGCGCCGGCCTTCATGGGCCATCCGCATCAGCTTGGACAGCACTGCTTCGTGGCTGGCGGGCCAGTAGGCAGATCGCTTGAGGCTCCACAGATCGACGACATCGCCGACCAGGAACAATTGCTCGACATCGATGTGATTCAGGAAATCGAGCAGGCGCTCGGCGCGACACCCGCGAGATCCCAGGTGCAGATCCGAAATGAAGACACTCCGAAGGCTCTGCCTGTTAGAGGGTCGCTTCACGTTAGCCTCGCGTGCTGGCTCAGGTTGCACGCATGCTGACTGGCGAATATTGCAGTTCTGCTACACGACCATGAATTTGCCGTGACATTTCAGATACTTGCAAGCAGAAGCTTTGTTAGATCCTCAGGATTATGCCAGTCATGAAATTGTCATCTTTCAGGTATAGCGTCCGGGTCTTATGGAAAGAGCAGACCTGGCCCAGCACACCTCAAGGCGTTTCAACGCCGACCTCGAGCGGGTCCTGGTGAACGCGCTGCAAATGGCCCAGATCGTAGAGCGGCAGTTCCAGGACTCGATCAAGGCGCTGGTGACGGCGGATGCCGCACTGGCGGCGCGGGTGGTGCAGGGCGACGATC
>DAIQQI010000318.1:0-3934 GCA_036786925.1 Steroidobacteraceae bacterium | reverse complement strand
AAGCCCCGCCCGCCTTCCGCGCTGGGCGCCGCTGCTGACGGAGCGATCCGCAGCCTCAAGGATCCGATCGATCCGGATTCGCCGTTCATGATCGAGTGGTGGAATGTACCAAGCCTCGACCAGGACACGCAGAGGATGATGCGACGCGAGTCAGCGGGGATTCCCGCCAGCGTCTGGCGCGCCATCCATGCTCAGGGACTGGCGTCGATCGACCTGGTCGCCACGATCCACTGGATCAAGGCGCCGACCTTGTTAGTGTGCGGCGGCAAGGACGGCCTGTTCGGACCCAGCGACCGCGACGCCCTGATGAGATACCTGCCGCAGGCCAAGCTCGCGCTGTTCCCGGAACTGGGCCATTCGCTGCCGGAAGAAAATCCGCCGCTGGTGGCCGCGAGCATCCGCGATTTCCTGAGTCATTAATTTGTCAGCAAGCTGAGAGATCCATGAAGTCCCTGCAACACTACATCGCCGGCCGCTGGTCGGCTCCCGTCAAGCCCGGCAACATCTATCCGGTCGTCAATCCGGCGAATGAAGAACAAGTCGCCGAAATCCACATGGGCTCGGAAGCCGACGTCGAGCTGGCGGTCGAGGCCGCCCATCGCGCGTTTCCGGCATTCGCCGCCACGTCGCTGGCGCACCGCATCGAGATCCTGCGGCGCATCCACAGCATTTTCATGCGCCGTTTCGATGAGATGGCCACCGCGATCACCACCGAAATGGGCGCACCGTATGACATGTCGCGGCGCGCACAAGCCGCCTCCGGACCGGGTCACATCGAAGGCACGATCGCGGCCGCTGAACAACTCGACTGGGAACGGCGCATCGGCACAGCTAACGTCGTGCGCGAGCCGATCGGCGTTTGCGGCCTGGTCACGCCCTGGAACTGGCCCATCAACCAGATCATGGCCAAGGTGGCGCCGGCCCTGGTGTCGGGCTGCACCGTGGTGCTCAAGCCCAGCGAGCAGGCCCCGTTGTCGGCGCAACTGGTCGCGGAGTTCATCGATGAAGCACGCCTGCCGCCGGGCGTATTCAACATGGTCCACGGCAGCGGCCCGGTGGTCGGTCACGCGATGAGCGCGCATCCCAGGATCGATCTGATGTCGTTCACCGGCTCGACGCGCGCGGGTGTCGATGTCGCCAAGACCTCGGCCGACACCGTCAAGCGGGTCACCCAGGAACTGGGCGGCAAGTCGCCTAACATCGTGTTCGCCGATGTCGACCTCGAGAAGGCGATCAAGCGCGGCGTCATTTCCTGCTTCGGCAACACCGGGCAGTCCTGCAACGCGCCGACCCGCATGCTGGTCGAAGATTCCGTTTACGACCGCGCGGTCGAAATTGCCGCACGCGTTGCCAGTGAAACCAAGGTCGACGACCCCAGCAAGCCGGGCCGTCATATCGGTCCGCTCGCCTCGCGCATGCAGTTCGAAAAAGTCCAGAAATGCATCGCCATGGGCATCGAGGAGGGCGCGCGGCTGGTGGCCGGCGGCCTCGGCCGGCCGGGCGGATTCAATCGCGGCTTCTACGTGCAGCCGACGGTATTCGCCGACGTGCACAACCAGATGCGGATCGCACGCGAGGAAATATTCGGTCCGGTGCTCAGCATGCTGCGCTTCAAGACGCAGGCCGACGCCATCGAGATTGCTAACGACACGCCCTACGGCCTCGCCGCCTACCTGCAGACCGACGACCTGCAAAAGGCGCACGCGGTCGCGCGCCAGCTGCGGGCCGGCAGTGTGCACATCAACGGCGCGTCACAGGGCTACGCCGAGCCGTTTGGTGGCTACCGGCAGTCCGGCAATGGCCGCGAATGCGGTGTCTACGGTCTGCTCGAGTTCCTCGAGCTCAAGTCCATCAACGGCTACTACGAGGCCTGACGCCAGGGTCACCATGAAACTCCGCGACATTACAACCTTCGTCGTGGGCACACCCCCGCCGCACAACGGTGGCCGCTATTTTGTCTTCGTCAAGCTGACCACCGACGGCAACGTGTCGGGTATCGGCGAGGCCTACAGCGTGCCGTTTCACCCGGACATCGTCGCGCAGATGCTGGAGGATGTTTTCGGGCGTTACCTGCACAACGAAGATCCGCACAACATCGAATCCATCTGGCGTCGCGTGTACTCGGCCGGCTTCACGCAGCGCCCGGATGTCTCGATGATGGGCGTGCTGAGCGCGCTCGAGATGGCCTGCTGGGACATCATCGGCAAGGAAGCCGGGCAGCCGGTCTACAATCTGTTAGGCGGGCGGGTGCACGAGCGGCTGCGCTCCTACACCTACATCTACGCGCGACCCGACGACAAGGTCGACGTCTACCAGGACCCCGACCTCTCGGCGCTGCGCGCCGTTGAGCTCGTCAAGCAGGGATTCACGGCCATCAAGTTCGATCCCGCCGGCCCTTACACGGCCTTCGACGGCCGGCAATTGAGCCTGCCGGCACTCGATTTGTGCGAGCGGTTCGTACGGCAACTGCGCGAAGCGGTCGGCTCCAAGGCGGACCTGCTGTTCGGCACGCACGGCCAGATGACCGCGGCCGGCGCGATTCGTCTCGCGCGGCGCCTGGAGCCGTATGACCCGCTGTGGTTCGAGGAGCCGGTGCCTCCTGATGCGCCCGAGGAAATGGCCAAGGTGGCCCGCGCCACCAGCATTCCGATCGCCGCTGGCGAGCGCCTGGCTACCAAGTATGAGTTTGCCCGGCTGCTGCGGGCCGGTGCTGCAGCCATCCTGCAAATGGATCTTGGTCGCGTCGGCGGCATCCTGGAGGCCAAGAAAATCGCCGCGATGGCGGAAGTGGACCACGTGCAGATCGCGCCACACCTGTACTGCGGCCCGGTGGCGGGCGCAGCTAACATCCAGCTGGCCACCTGTACGCCGAATTTCCTGATCCTGGAAAGTATCGAGACCTGGGGCGGCTTTCACGCGTCCATCCTCAAGAAGCCGATCCAGTGGTCCGACGGCTATGTCATTCCGCCCAGCGAACCGGGACTCGGCATCGAGTTGAACGAGGACTACATCAGCCGGTTCCCTTACAAGGGCGATCAGCTGCATCTGGAAATGGGACAGCATCCGGTCCCGTAGCGCCGGCACTCAGCCCTTGTAGGACATGCTTTCCTGGTGACCATCGATCCCGATCACCTGGCCGGAGATCGCGGCGCCGAGGCTTGATGCCAGGAACAGGATCATCTGCGCGATGTCCTCAGCGTCTACAAAAATACCGAGCGAAGTCTGGTCGAGATATTTCTTGCGCACCACGTCAGCATCGACGCCCAGTTGCTGCGCCGCCGCCGCAATGACGCGCTCGATGCGCGGTCCCTTGACGCTCCCGGGGCACAGGGCATTGACCCGTATTTTTGACGCGCCCAATTCCATCGCCCAGGTCTTGGTCAGGCCGATGAGCGCCCACTTGGCCGCGGAGTACGGCGAGCGCAGCGGCAGACCCCCGAAGGCGGCGCTCGATGCGATATTCACAATTGAACCACCGCCCGCCGCCTTTAGCAGCGGTACCGCCAGGCGCGTGACATAGAAAACCGCGTTGAGGTCGACCGCAATCGTGCGGTCCCAGTCGGCAATTGCCATGTTCTCGACCGCTGCGGTCGGACCGGCGATCCCGGCATTGTTGACCAGCACATCGAGGCGCCCGCCGAGGTGCATGAGATCGGCAAACACCCGCTCGACATCGGCCGGCGAGCTAACATCCGCGATGGTCGCGGACGCACCCGGATTTTCCGCCTGAAACTGCCGCACCGCTTCCGGCGACACATCGCAAACGTGTACCCGGCAACCCTGCGCGAGGGCCGCGCGCGCAATCGTGGCGCCGATGCCGGATGCGCCCGCGGTGACCAGCATGACCGTGTCGCGGCTCAGGCCGCGGTAACTGGAAGACATCTTTATTCCTGATAAATCAGCCTGTTCGGGCGTTAGAATACCCGAGGTCAGG
>DAIQQI010000056.1:0-12946 GCA_036786925.1 Steroidobacteraceae bacterium | reverse complement strand
GACGACATCATCGCGACCGTCGTGAGCGAGCACGCGGCGGGCGACCTCGTCGTCGTCATGTCCAACGGAGGGTTCGGCGGGATCCACCGAGGACTCCTGCAAGCGCTCGAGCGACCGCGCGGGTGATGGCCGAGCATGGCATCCGCGATTTCCTGTTCGCCAAGCGCAAGGCCGCTGAACGCTTTGGCGTCACCGACGGCGGCCTGCTGCCGCGCAACGTCGAAATCGAGGAAGCGCTGGCGCAGTATCAACGCCTGTTCGAGGGCGAGAACCACGATCAATCGCTGCTGGCACAACGACTCGCCGCGGTGGAAGTCATGGAGTACCTGGTGGATTTTCAGCCGCGCCTGGTCGGACCGGTACTGTCCGGGACCGCGACCGAGCACGCGCACGTGCAGTTACACGTATTCGCGGATCGCGCCGAGAGCGTGGCGTTCAAACTCATGGATAACGGCGTACCGTTCGAGACCGCCGAACGCCGCGTCAAGATGAATGCCGACCGCGTGCTGAACCAGCCCTGCTTCAGCCTGGAAATGAACGATCAGGAAATCGACGTCGTGGTTTTTCCGCTGGACGGGATTCGCCAGGCGCCGGCCTCGCCGGTCGATGGCAAGCCGATGCGGCGCGCCGACCTCGCGGAACTGCGCGCGCTGGTCGCGAGCAACTGACGGCTAGGCGCGCTTTTCGATGTTGACGTAATCGCGCTGCGCCGGGCCGGTGTACAGCTGGCGCGGACGACCGATCTTCATCGTCGGGTCGGCGATCATTTCCTGCCAGTGCGACACCCAGCCCGCGGTGCGCGCGATCGCGAACATGACGGTAAACATCGAGCGCGGAATTCCCAGCGCGCTGTAGATGATGCCCGAATAGAAATCGACGTTCGGGTAGAGCTTGCGGGACACGAAGTACTCGTCGCTGAGCGCGATCTCTTCCAGGCGCTGCGCAAGGTCGAACAGCGGATTGTCGCTCTTGCCCATGCGCTTGAGGATCTTGTGGCACATCTCGCGGATGATCTTGGCGCGCGGATCGAAATTCTTGTAGACGCGATGACCGAAGCCCATCAGGCGCACATTGCTGTTCTTGTCTTTGACCTTGGTGATGAACGCTGGAATGTTGTCGGCGTTGCCGATGCCCTCCAGCATTTGCAGCACCGCCTCGTTAGCACCGCCGTGCGCCGGACCCCAGAGGGCCGACACGCCCGCGGAAATGGCCGAATAGGGGTTGGTGCCGGTCGAGCCTGCCAGGCGCACGGTCGAGGTGCTGGCGTTCTGTTCGTGATCGGCGTGCAGGATCAACAGCAGGTCCAGCGCCTCGGCGGCCAGCGGATCAACGCTGTAATTCTCGCAGGGTACGCTGAAGAACATGTGCGGCATGTTGGCGCAGTAGTCGAGATCGTTGCGCGGGTATACAAACGGCTGGCCTAACGAATGCTTGTATGCCGCCGCGGAGATGGTCGGAATCTTGGCGATGATACGGTGCGCGAAGATCTCGCGATGCCGCGGGTTATGGATGTCGGTGGTGTCGTGATAGAACGCGGACATCGACGCGACGATGCCGCTGACCATCGCCATCGGGTGCGCATCGTGCTGAAAGCCGTGGAACATGCGCAGCAGCGATTCATTCACCATCGTGTGGCGCGAAATACTGGTCTTGAAGGATTCAAGCTGTTTTTTGTTAGGCAGCTCGCCGTTCAGCAGCAGGTAGGCGACTTCGAGGAAGGTGCTCTTCCCGGCCAGCTGTTCGATCGGGTAGCCACGATACAGCAGCACGCCGTTATCACCGTCGATGTAGGTGATCTTGCTGTCGCAGGCGGCGGTCGCCATGAAACCGGGGTCGTAGGTGAATACACCGTGGTCCTTGCCAAGCGCCGCGATGTCCACGACATCGGGGCCGATGGTTCCGGATCGCACTGGCAGCACGGATTTCTTGCCGGTGTCGGTGTTGGTGATCTCGAACGAATTCTTGGGCATAGCGGCAACTTTCGGCGGAAGAGCAAAGCGGTTACACGAGCCTGTCACGGCGCGCGCGTGGAATCAAGAAACGACGTATCGCTTCACTGCACCGTGCACCGGGAACTGTATCGGGCGCTACTCGACAACCTTGAATAGCTGCCCCGGCTTGGGATTGCCGCCCGGATAAACGCCGTTGATCAACTCCAGCTCTTCGCGCTTGTAGCGCTCCACCGGCATGGCGTCCGCGTAACTCGACAACTGCGTGCCGTCCCTGGCTTTCTCGATCTTGATGCGGAAAGGCTCCGCCAGCGGGAACTCGGACGGCTTCAGGCCCCGCAACGTCTGCGCAACGCCCTGAATCAGGCCGTCAGCCTCCGGCACGCCGTTGCGGGAGGCTTTGCTGGAGCCGTAGAAAATAAAGAAGCCGTCGCCACGCTGGATTGCGACGAATCGCATTGGGCCGGCGCCCTGGTCAAGTGGCGACCCATTACGGCTCAGCGCCATATAGCCCGGCATGCTATTGGAATCGAATGCCTCACCGCCCGAAAAGGACAAGCCCTGCGCAAAGGCCAGCAGCGCCTCGCGTGGCGTCATCGGTTTCTTGGGATCCTTGGGTATCAGTTCCATGATCAGGAACGCATCTTTGGCCGGCGTATACGCGACCACCTTGTCGGGGCGATTCTCTACCGTCCACGCTCTGGGGAAGGCGAGGGTGATACCAAGCGGCTCGTGATACATGCGATTTTCGCGCAGCACGCCCTGCGCCTTGCTGGAGCCGTAGGCGATGCCCTCGATCCTGCGCAGATATTCATCGCGGCGATCAACTCCGCCGCTGTCCGGTCCGCTGCCAGCGCGAGCGGCGCCCTTGGCGGCCTGGATCGCGCGGGCGTCCGGCGCCGGGTGGGTGGACAACAGGCCGTGATAGATCTGCGGCTCGCGCCCTTCGGCGCGCGCCCGTTCCAGCTCAAAGCGCTCGCCATCCTTGAACATCTTGAACACATCGCCCATGGATTCCGCCCGATAGCCGGCACGGGTGAAATAAGTGAGCCCGAGGCGGTCCGCTTCCATTTCCTGCGACCGGCCATAACCGCGAAACCCGGCTATGGCGCCCAGGTTCGCGAGGTCCGAAACCGCCTGGCTGCCCGTGGCCACGGCGGCCCCGGCGGCCAGCACCTGTGCAAGGATTCCGGCGGTCTGCTGTTTCTGCGGGTGCCGCCCGGTAACGTGTCCAATCTCGTGACCTAACACCGCGGCCAGTTCGGCTTCGCTGTTGAGGCTGACTAACAGGCCGCGATTGACGTACACCCGGCAGCAGCCCGTGGTGAAGGCGTTGATGCCCTCTTCATCCAATACATAGAATTTGAAATCGGCGCCGGGCAGGTCACTGACCGCCGACACCCGCCGGCCGACCTCGTTGACGTAGTCCTGGATGGACTGATCGTCATAGAGCCCGATCGCCTTGATGATCTGTTCGTGGTTACGCTTGACCGACGACGGTTCTTTGGCGGTCTTGGGGGCGGTCTTCGGGGCGGTTTGGGGATCGGCCGCGCCCGCGCTGAAGGCCAGCGCACAGCCCAGCACCGCAGTCAGTGCGCTGCGGCGGATCAATCGCCAATCCATGCGTTTCATGCCAGTCCCTGTCATCCAAAGCCTTGCAGACTTGGAGGGTACCAGCTCGGATGAAGTTCCGGCAGCACGCCGGCGCGCAGTTAACGCGCGGCAGCAGCCGCGTATTTCTTGCGGAACTTGTCGACGCGGCCCGCCGTGTCGACCATCTTCTGCTTGCCGGTGTAGAAAGGGTGGCAGTTTGAGCACACTTCGACGCTCAGATCCTGGCCCAGGGTCGACCGGGTTTCAAAGCTGTTGCCGCAGGAGCACGTGACTTTGATGACCTTGTAATCAGGATGGCCGGAGGTTTTCATGGAAGTGCCAGGTTGGGTTCGTCTGAGGGGGCGCGAAGTCTAGCGATGCAGCCGCCCAGGCTCAAGGGGCAAAGGCCCGGGCTATCCACATTTTCTGTGGATAACTCTGTGAGTAAGGGTGCAACCTAACTGAAATATCCGCAGCGAGACTGCATTTCTATATTTGTGAGCACAATTTGACCAGGCCTATTAGTGCATATAAATCAATGGTTTGCAGAGGCTTCATGCCCTAACGCGGGCATTGTTGAACGTAATGCACTCATTTGCACGCCCCTGTGCCTGTCTGTGCATAAGGCATTGTTAGCTCGGCCGGCTGGAGCCGCTCCAGATCGCTCGTAAGCCCTTGTTGGGCCACATGATTTCCGGCCGCCGGCGCCAGCGGAGCCGCGCCAGGCGACTAACAGAGCCTAATCAGCCACGCACCGCGGGCAGGAAACCGACCAGGGCATCATTCAGGAAATCGAAGCCCCGGGCGGTCGCGCAGTGACGATCATCGGGCGTCGACACCAGCAGGCCTGCCTCTGCCCCACGCTCCCAGGCAGCCGCGACCGCTGCCCAATCAAGTCCGGTGCGACTGCAAAACTCCGCGGTACTGAATCCATCTAACAAACGCAGGCCGTTCAACATGAACTCGAAGGGTATCTGCGGCGTAACGACGGCGGTAACCGTCAGCGCCTCAACTGCCGTGTTCATATAACGTCGCGGCTCGCGGGTCTGCTGCGTGCGCAGGATCCCCGCGTCCGTGGTCAGCTTGCCATGCGCACCGGCGCCGGCACCCAGATAGTCGCCGAACAGCCAGTAGTTCAGATTGTGGCGGCAGCGGCGCCCGTCGCGCGCATAGGCGGACACTTCATAGCGGCTGAAGCCTTCGCTGGCTAACAAAGCCTGGCACTCCTGCAACATGGTCGCGATAACGTCGTCGTCGGGCAGCGCCGGCGGATCCGCGGCAAAGGGCGTGCCGGGCTCCATCGTCAGCTGGTAGTGGGAGAGATGCGCCGGCCGCAGCGCCAGGGCCGCGGCGATATCGGCGACAGCAGCCGCTACGCCTTGTTCCGGCAGACCGTACATCAGGTCGAGATTGAAATTGCCCAGCCCGGCCGCATGCAGCTCCTCCGCCGCGCGGCACGCATCGGCGGCCGAATGAATGCGCCCCAGCCGTTTCAGCTTCGCATCGTCGAAACTCTGCACACCAAGCGACACGCGGTTGATGCCCGCCTCGCGATACGCCTGGAAGCGGCCGCGTTCCAGCGTGCCCGGGTTCGCCTCCATCGTGACTTCGGCGTTCTCGACCAGCCGGAAATTGGCGCGCAGGAAATCCATGACCCGGGCCATCGCGTCCGGGGAAAAGAGACTGGGCGTTCCGCCGCCCATGAAGACGCTCATCACCGGCCGCGCGACGGCAAAACGCTCGCGTTGCATCGCGAGATCAGCCAGCAGGCTGTCCACATAGCGTTGCTCCGGCAACTGCGCTTCCTTGTTAGCAAAGGAATTGAAGTCGCAGTACGGGCACTTGCTCACGCACCATGGAAAATGCAGGTAAACCGACAGCGGGATATCCTGCGGATTCACTTGAGACCCGCAGCGAGCAAGGCGCGCAACGCCTGGCCGCGGTGACTGCGGGCGTTCTTGACTTCGGCCGGCAACTCGGCGGCCGTCAATCCGCTCGCGAGGTCGACGAACACCGGGTCGTAACCGAAGCCGCCACTGCCGCGCGGCGCGGCCGCGATGTAGCCTTCCCAGGCGCCATGCGCCAGCTGCGGCGCAGGATCGTCTGCCGACCGCAGCAGGGCGATGGCACAGCGAAAGCGTGCGCGCGTGCCGTCCAGACCAAAGTCAGCGTGACGTGCGCGCAATTCTGCTAACAGCTTCGCGATATTCGCCGCATCATCGCCATGCCCGCCGGCGTAGCGCGCCGAGTGCACGCCGGGCGCGCCATCGAGCGCGTCGACTTCCAGGCCGGAGTCATCCGCCATTGCGGGCAGCCCGCTGACGGACGACGCATGGCGCGCCTTGAGGATGGCGTTTGCAGCAAAAGTTGCGCCGGTTTCCTCGGGCGGCTCTATGCCGAGCTGCGACTGCGGCACGAATCCAATACCTAACGACGCGAGCAATTCGGTAAATTCCCGCAGTTTGCCGCGATTGCCGCTCGCCAGCACTACACGCATGCCGGGCCGCCGCGTCTACGCTTCCTGCAGGGACATGTTCTGCAGCGCGAACAATTCGCCGATCGCGCTCGCGCCGATGTTCAGCATCTGATCGAGTTCATGGCGGCGAAATGCGTGGCCTTCCGCCGTGCCCTGCAACTCGATGAAGCCGCCGCCATTGTTCATGACGACATTCATGTCGGTCTCGGCCTGCGAGTCCTCGCTGTAGTCGAGGTCCACCATCGGCACGCCGGCAATGATTCCGACCGATACCGCGGCGACCTGGCCGTGCAGAGGCGAGGCCGCGAGCCGGCCGGCCTTGATGGCGCCCTGGCAGGCGTCCGCCAGCGCAATGTAGCTGCCGGTGATCGCGGCGGTGCGGGTGCCGCCATCCGCCTGCAGCACGTCGCAATCCAGGACCACGGTGCGCTCACCCAGCGCGCGCATGTCGACGATCGCGCGCAGGCTGCGGCCAATGAGCCGCTGGATTTCCTGGGTGCGGCCGCTTTGCTTGCCCCTGGCCGCCTCGCGATCGCTGCGTGTGTGGGTGGCGCGCGGCAGCATGCCGTATTCCGCTGTTAGCCAGCCCTGCCCCTTGCCGCGCAGAAATCCGGGGACCCCTTCGGTAAGGCTCGCGGTGCAAAGCACCCGGGTATCGCCAAACTCGACCAGCACCGATCCCTCGGCGTGCTTGGTCCACTGACGCATGAAACGAACCGGCCGCAGCGCGTCGTTGGCGCGGCCCTGGTGCCTGTCCGGCATAGAATCTCTCCGAGTTCTGTTAGCTTGCGCTTAACCAGCGCAGCGCAGCCGCGCTGGAATTGTCGCTGCCGGATCCGTTAGCCACGACGGCTTTTTCCAGCAGCTTTGCGAGATTATCACGGAGCGGACGCTCGGCGGGTACCAGACAGGCCAGCAGGTCGCCCGGGGCCAGGCTGCCCCAGACGCCGTCCGAGCACACCATAAGCGTGTCGCCGGCCTGCACGCGCCGGCCCGCGACGATGCTCATTTCCGGCAACAGTGGCTCGCCGCCGAGACAGCTTTCGACATAGTTGCGCATCGGGTGGGCCTGCGCCTGGTCGGCGGTAATGACGCCCTCGCGGATCAGGAACTCGACATGGCTGTGATCGCGGGTGCGCTCCAGCAACTCCCGGCCGCGGCAGTGATAGACGCGGCTGTCGCCGACGTGGGCCCAGTACGCCATGTTTCCCTGCACCAGGCAGACTGCGCAGGTCGCGCGGGCTTTCTGGTCCAGCGGTACGCCGGCACCCAGCGCTACTACCGCCTCATGCGCCGCACCGATCGTTAGGTGCAGAAACCCCAGCGGATCCAGCAGCGGCTGCCGGGTGTGCCAGAACGATTCCACGATCTGGCGGGTGGCGACTTCGGCGGCCTTGGCGCCATCCGCATGCCCCCCCATGCCGTCGACCACGACCAGCAACGCGCTGTCATCGGACACGGCCGCGGCGCAGCGATCCTGGTTTTCATCACGACCGCCTATGAGACTCAGTTCTGAATAATCGACGCGCATTGCGCTCCGGACGGGGTTTTCATGGACGATGCGATAAACTGACCACGCTTTTATAGCACCAGACCGCGGTCGCTGATACGCCGCGGTTGGCAATCTTGACCAGAGTCACATGATCAACAGCATGACCGGTTTCGCGCGGCGCGATGCGAGCGGCCCCTGGGGGGAGCTCAGTTGCGAATTGCGCAGCGTCAATCACCGCTTTCTGGAGGCGTCGTTCCGGCTGCCGGAGGAGCTGCGCTCCATCGAGCCGGCGTTGCGTACGCTGTTAGCTCAGCAACTGCGGCGCGGCAAGGTGGATTGCAACCTCTACTGGCGTGCGCCGACCGGCGCCGCGAGCGTGCTGGATATTGACGCCGATACCCTGCAGCGCCTGCTCGTGGGTGTCCGGGCGGTGACCAAGTCGGCCGGCCTGTCCCTGGATCGTGTCAATCCGATCGACCTGTTGCGCTGGCCCGGGGTGGTGCGCGAAACCAGGACCGACGCAACCGAACTGCAGGCTGCCGCACAGCAGCTGCTCGAGGCGACCACGCGCGACCTCGCGGACGCGCGCGCCCGCGAAGGCGCGCGGCTCGGCGATTTGCTGCTGCAGCGCTGCGACGTGCTCAGCCAGCTGACCGCGCAGGCGCGGGCGCGCCTGCCGGAAATCGCGGCGCGGGTGCGCAGCCGGCTGCAGGAGCGCGTTGCCGAACTCGGCGCCAGCGTCGATCCGCAGCGGCTCGAGCAGGAGCTGGTGCTGCTGCTGCAGCGCCTGGATGTCGCCGAGGAGCTCGACCGCCTCACCGGACACCTGGCCGAAATCCGCCGCATCATGACTGCGCCCGAGGCTGCGGGGCGGCGCCTGGATTTCCTGATGCAGGAACTGAATCGCGAAGCTAACACGCTGGCATCCAAGTCCCAGGACCTCGACACCACGAGGATGTCGGTGGAGATGAAAGTCAACATCGAGCAGATGCGTGAGCAAGTCCAGAACATCGAGTAGGAAGACAGGCACCGCATGAGCCGTCGCCCGCGCCTGTTTGTGGTCGCCGCGCCTTCGGGAGCCGGCAAGTCCACGCTGGTCAATGCGCTGCTCGCCCGCGAGCCCGGGCTGCGCCTGTCGGTGTCGCACACGACCCGGCCGATTCGACCTAACGAAAAGGATGGCCGGGAGTATTACTTCATCCCGGTGGCCGACTTCCAGGCATTGGCACAGCGCGGCATGTTTCTCGAACATGCCCAGGTGTTCGACAATTTCTACGGCACATCGAAACAGCAGCTCGAGGACAAGCTGGCCGCCGGCTTCGATGTGATCCTCGAGATCGACTGGCAGGGCGCCCGCCAGGTGCGCGCCGCGATTCCAGACTGCGTCACCATCTTCATCCTGCCGCCGTCACGGGCGGCCCTCGAAACCCGCCTGCGCAACCGCAAGACCGACAGCGACGCGGTGATCGCGCGGCGCCTGGGCGATTCCGTCTCTGACATGAGCCATTGCCGGGAATTCGACTATATCGTCGTCAACGATGACTTTGAGCGGGCGGTCGGCGACCTGCAGATCATCCTGCGGGGCGGGCCAAAGGCGGTCGATTTGCGGGCCGGCAGGCCGGATCTCGCGCCTTTATTGCGCGATCTCGTATAATGATCGGCCCTACCAGGACCCCCCTATATGGCACGCGTAACGGTCGAAGATTGTCTGCAGAACGTCGATAACATTTTCAACCTGGTGCTGCTCGCGGCCCAGCGCGCCCGCCGCCTGGCCAATGGCGCAGAGCCCACCGTGCCCTGGGAAAACGACAAGTGCACCGTGGTCGCCCTGCGCGAAATCGCCGAAGGCAACATCACCCCGGAAATGCTGGCCGAGCCGGAACCGGTACCTGAGCCGCCGCCGGCCATCGACCCGATGATCCTGGATAACGAGGGCGGCCTGCGCGCGCCGCAATTCGGCCTCGGAGACTAGGGGACTGCAAGAACCCTAAGGCACTATGGATTACACGTCGACGCTGCTCGGTTTCCTGCCCGGCGGTCGGCGTACCCCGGGCCTCAAGGAATTACTGGCTACCGTCGGCGCCTATCTGCCCGCGCCCGAAGTCGAACGCATTCGCGCGGCGGCGGAGTTCGGCGCTGAAGCGCACAAGGGACAGAAGCGGCAAAGCGGCGAGCCCTTTATAGCGCACCCGGTGGCAGCGGCGGAAATCCTCGCCGAGCTGCATCTCGATCCGGACACCATCATCGCCGCCATCCTGCACGATGTCATTGAAGACACACCGCTCGCCAAGGAAGACATCGCCGCGCGTTTTGGCGCCGGCGTGGCCGAGATCGTCGATGGCGTCACCAAGCTCGACCAGATCAAGTTCAAGAGCCGCGAAGAAGCCCAGGCCGAGTCGTTTCGCAAGATGGTGTTGGCCATGGCGCGCGATCTGCGCGTCATCCTGGTCAAGCTCGCCGATCGCACCCATAACATGCGCACCATCGGCTCGATGGCGCCGGCCAGGCGCCGCGCTATTGCGCGCGAGACGCTGGAGATCTACGCGCCGCTCGCCGAGCGGCTGGGTCTCTACACGGTCAAGCTCGAACTTGAAGATCTCGGCTTCCAGGCGCTGTACCCGCAGCGCTACCGGGTGCTCGATCGGGCGCTGAAGCGCGCGCGCGGCAACCAGAAGGAATTCCTTGGCAAGATCGCCGACCAGATGATCGCCGCGCTGCGCAAGGCCGGGCTGCCTGGCAAGGTGCTGACGCGCGAGAAACATCTGTACAGCATCTACAGCAAGATGCTGCGCAAGAGCGCGGCGCTCGCGGAAATCGTCGATGTCTATGGCCTGCGGGTCATTGTCGGCGATGTCGACGCCTGCTATCGCGCGTTAGGTGTCGTGCACAGCGTGTTCCGGCCGATGCCGGGACGATTCAAGGACTACATCGCCATCCCGCGCGTCAATGGTTACCAGTCGCTGCACACGACGCTGTTCGGACCTAACAGCCTGCCGATCGAGGTGCAGATCCGCACCGAGGAAATGCATCGCATTGCCGAAGCTGGCATCGCCGCACACTGGAAGTACAAGTCTTCGGACGCCTCCAGCCCGGTCACCGAGCATGAGTACACGCGCGAGTGGCTGAGCACTCTGATGAAGATCCAGGAGGGCGGCACCTCTGAGGAATTCGTCGAGAGCGTGAAGGTCGACCTGTACCCGGACAAGGTCTACGTGTTCACGCCCAAGGGTGAAATCCTGCGCCTGCCGCGCGGCGCAACCTGCGTGGACTTCGCGTACGCGGTGCACACCGATGTCGGCAATCGCTGCGTCGCCGCCAAGGTCGATCGACGCCTGTCGCCGCTGCGCACGGCGCTGCGCAACGGCCAGACCGTCGAGGTCGTCACCGCCAAGGGCGCGCTGCCCAACCCGGCGTGGATGAACTTTGTCGTGACTGCCAAGGCGCGATCCGCGATCCGCCAGTATCTCAAGGGCCTGCGCCGCTCCGAAGCCATGGAACTGGGTCAGCGACTGCTCAACCAGGCGTTGGACGAGTTCAAGATGAATCTGGCGAAGGTCGACGACAATGTCATGGCGGTCGCGCTGGGCGAACTCGGCTTCAGCACCAAGGACGAATTATTCGAGAAGATAGGCCTCGGCGAACGGCTCGCGCGACTGATCGCGCGGCGGCTCCTGCCGCAGTCGCCGGCCGAGCAGGCCGTCGGCGTGGCGGCGCCGCTGGCCGTGGCCGGGACCGAAGGCCTGCTGGTCAGCTACGCGCGTTGCTGTTTCCCGATACCGGACGATCCGATCATCGCCTTCCTGTCCAGCGGCCGCGGCATCGTGATCCATCGCGAGAACTGCGCCAACGTCGAGGACTATCGCAAGCATCCGGAAAACTGGCTGTCGGTGAGCTGGGAACCCGGGATCACGCGGCTCTTCAGTTCGCAGCTGCAGGTCACGGTAGCTAACAAAATGGGCGTCCTGGCCGCGGTGGCATCGGCGATCGCCGACGCTGAAACCAACATCGACCAGGTCGAGGTCGAGGAGCGCGACAGCGCAACGTCCGAGATGGTTTTCGAACTCAAGGTGCGGGATCGCCTGCAACTGGCCAAGATCCTGCGCGTGCTGCGCCGCATGCCTGAAGTCATGCGCGTGGTGCGCACCATTCAGACACGAGACACCGATTAGCATTCCCCAGGAGACCCGCATGAGCCGCCAGATAATCAGCACCCCTAACGCGCCCGGCGCCATCGGCACCTATTCGCAGGCGGTTCGCGTCGGCGACACCGTCTATATCTCGGGGCAGATCCCGCTCGATCCGGCGACCATGCAGATGGTCTCCGGCGACATCGACGTGGAAATTCGTCGCGTATTCGATAATCTCAAGGCCATCGCCACCGCGGCGGGCGCCTCGCTGGCGCAGGCCGCGAAGGTCACCGTGTTTCTCACCGATCTTGCCAACTTCGCCAAGGTCAACGAAATCATGGCGCAGTATTTCCCGCAGCCGTATCCGGCACGCGCGGCGGTCGGCGTGGCGCAGCTGCCGCGCGGCGCGCGCGTCGAGATCGAGTGCATCCTGCACCTGGGCTCGTGACCGGCCCGGAGAACCGCGAACAAAGACCGATCACCGCGCTGCGCGGCGTCGGCGATGCGCTCGCGGAACGCCTGCGCACGTTAGGCGTCGAGCGCGTGCAGGACCTGTTGTTCGTGCTGCCGGCGCGCTATGAAGATCGCACCGTGCTGGTGCCAATCGGCGCCTTGCGCGCCGGCGATCGCGCGGTGTTCGAAGGCGAAGTGCAGCTGAGTGAACTGGTCTTCCGGCGGCGGCGCCAGCTGCTGTGCCGGGTCAGCGACGGCACCGGCTCGATCACGCTGCGCTTTTTCTACTTTTCAGGTGCGCAGCAACAGGGCCTGGCGCGCGGCGCGCGGCTTCGCGCGCATGGCGAGGTGCGGCGCGGACCACTCGGCCTCGAAGTCGTGCATCCCGAATACCGGTTGCAGCGCGGTGCAGAACCGCCGCCGCTGGAAGAAACACTGACACCCATTTATCCGCTCACCGAGGGCGTGACGCAGGGACGTCTGCGATCGCTGGTGTTGCAGGCGCTCAACGAGCTGCAAACCGACAGCGTGCGCGACTGGGTCCCCGCCGAGGTATTGCAGTCACTGCAGCTGCCGAGCCTGGGCCGCTCGCTGGAGTACGTGCACCGGCCACCCAAGGGTTCGCGGCTCGCCGAGCTCGCGGCCGGCACCCACCCGGCACAGCAGCGGCTGGCGTTCGAAGAGTTGTTAGCTCACCAGCTGGCGCTGCGCGAAATCAAGTCGCGAATACAGGCCGAAGCGGCCTGGCCGCTGACGGATCCCGGCGCGCTGACCACGCGATTTCTCGCCGGCCTGCCGTTTCAGCTGACCGCCGCGCAGCGCCGCGCCTTCGATGAGATCGACGCCGACCTGCGCC
>DAIQQI010000317.1:0-3949 GCA_036786925.1 Steroidobacteraceae bacterium | reverse complement strand
GCAGATCCGGCACTTCGTTGATCAGCAGGATCGCCGTGACCCAGACGCTGGTGGGCACCGCAATCAGCAGTGCCGCGGTATCGAACACGCCGGACTGCAGCCACGCGGCGCCCATGACTGGCAGCACGCCGAAGCCGATGCCGATCGCGATTTCGCCCACGCCGCGCGCCGCGAGCTGCAGCGGGCGCAGCGAGTAGGCTACCGCGAGGGCAATGCCGGCGAGTCCGAGCCAGACGATCGTCGGGCCCTTGAGCACGGCTAACAAGATGCCGAGCAGCGTCGCAACGGCGATCAGCACCCAGCCAAAACGCCGCATCTGCGCGAGGCTCAGGATGCCGTTCTGGATGACGCGCGAACCACCGGTGTACGGGAATATGCGTTCGACGTTCGCGCGGTCGCTGCCACCCAGTTCGTCGCCGACGTCATTGATGACATTGGCGCCGGCATGCACCAACGCGGTTGCCGCCAGTGCCAGCAGCGCCGGGGCGAGATCGAGTTGCCCCGCGGCGGCCTGGCCCCACGCGGTGCCGACAACGACGGGCATGACCGATGCCGGAAAGAACGCGGGTCGCATGGCATACCAGTAGCGGCGCGCCACCTGCGACAGGTTGTTGCCGGCAAACGTGGCAGCAGTCGGTTCAATCGGGCTCGCCATGCAGGTCTCCTTGCGGTGATTCGATCCGGCGATGCGCCTCATGCACGCGCACCGCCTCTTCGGTGTCAAGATACTCCAACTGCTCCTGGACGCTGCGTAGCACGGCCTCGAGCTCGGGCAATAATACATTTTCCAGCGCCCGGGCGCGCCGGTCGGTCCGCTGGTACTCGCGGGCCAGGCGCCGTAAATTGCGCTCCTCGAGCGCGATGTTAGCTGCGAGTTCGACGATGCCGACGAACGCCGCGCCGCAGGCATCGACCGCCGCCGACGGCCAGACCGGTGGCGCAGCCGGGCCGGCCGTCAGCTCGAGCCGCATGGCGCCGAGCCGCTCCACCGCGATGCCGGCGATGCGCTGCGGGATCGTTTCGAACACGCAGTCGCGGGCCGCAACCGGATAGAGCTCGAGCCCGTCGATACCTAACGCGGCCATGGCTTCGCCGAGCGCGCCGCGCGCCGCCGCGTAGCGGCGCAGCCAGTCATCCAGCAGGCTGCGGTGCAGCGCCAGGCGGCGCAGCATTTCGGTGGCCAGCAGCACGCGTTTTTCATCCAGCAGTTCGTAGCCTTCCTGCAGCAGGTGCCGCTCGTCCTGCAACTCGAGTTCGACGCTGCGATTCGCGGACGGCGCGCTGTCCAGCTCAGGCATCGTGGCCGCCGGTCAGGTAATGCTCGCGCTGGCGCGCGTTCAGGCGCGTCAGCTCGGTGGCGGGCAGCCGGCGCAACACGCGCCAGCCTGCGGCCATGCTCTGTTCCAGAGTACGTGGCGCGTCCTGATGTACGACCTCCAGCTCGAATGCGTCGGCGAAATCGAGGTACTGGCGTTCCGCCACCGACAGTCCCTCCTGACCCATGACGCTTGCGAGCAGGCGCACGCGTGCCGCACGCGCGTAGGACGCGAACAGCTGATGTGCGAGTGCCGGATGGTCCTCGTGCGTGAAATGCTTGCCGACACCGAGATCCATCAGGCGCGACAGGCTCGGCAGCACCCTGATCGGTGGATACACGCCGCGGCGGTCAAGTTCGCGGTCGAGCACGATCTGGCCTTCGGTGATATAGCCTGTCAGGTCGGCGATCGGATGACCGATGTCATCGCCGGGCATGGTCAGGATCGGCAGCTGCGTCAGCGTGCCGGCGCTGCCGCGGACACAGCCGGCGCGCTCGTACAACGAGGCAAGATCCGAGTACATGTAGCCTGGATAGCCCTTGCGGCTCGGGATTTCGCCGCGGCTCGATGACACTTCGCGCAGCGCTTCGCAATAGTTCGTCATGTCGGTCATGACCACCAGCACATGCCGCCCTTCGACGAAGGCCAGGTACTCGGCGGCGGTCAGCGCAAAGCGCGGTACTAACAAACGCTGCGTCGACGGATCGCTGGCGAGATTCAGGAACATCACCGTGTGGGCGAGGGCGCCGCTCGCTTCCATGGAGCGGCGGAAGAAGTCGGCGGTATCGTGCGCGACGCCGATGCCGGCAAACACGATCGCGAACGGCGGCGCCTTGCCATCGCCCTGGCTGGCCTCGCCGGCTGCGGCGCGCAAGCGGGCGCGCTGCGCGATCGCGACCGCGAGCCGATCGTGCGGCAGGCCGCTGCCCGAGAACAGTGGCAGCTTCTGGCCGCGCACCAGGCTGTTCATCAGGTCGATCGCGGTGATGCCGGTCTCGATGAAGTCGCGCGGCAGGTCGCGCTGCGCCGGATTGATATTCATGCCTTCGATCGGCAGCCAGCGCTCGGCCGGCAGCGGTGCGCCGCCATCGATCGGCCGCCCGACGCTGTCGAAGACCCGCCCCAGGAGTCCGGGTCCGAGCGCGAACTGCAGCGGTTTGGCCTCGATGCTGACCACGGTATCCTCGAGTCCGAGTCCGGCGGTCGATTCGAGTACTTCGACCACCATTTCGTCCTCGCCGATCGCGACGATCCGGCCGATGCGCGACTCGCCGTCGGGTCCGGACACGCGCGCGGCGTCGTGCAGGCGCGCTTCGACCACCCGCTGCACGTACAGCAGCGGGCCGACCAGCCGCGTGTTAGCTCCCTCAACCCTGAGCTGTGCGCGCATCCGGCGTCCTCTTGGTAAGCTCGCGCAGGGCCTCTTGAAATTCCGCGTCGATGGCGCGGCGCAACTCGTCGAAGCGGCCGAGATCACCTTCGGCGATTTCCTCGCCAACGCGCATCAGCCGCCGGTAACCCGGCAGCGCCGCAATGCTCTCCAGCGCCACGCCGGCCTCCAGCGCGTGTTCGGCGCTGGTCACGAAATGCATGACGGCGCGCAGCATCGCGGTCTGGCGCTCGGGCGAGCAGTAGCGGTCAACGGTCGACATCGCCGACTGGCGCAGAATCGCTTCGCTGACAAGGTCCGCGCATAACAACGTTAGCTGCTGTTGCACCGGCAGCGCGTCCTTGCCGACGATGCGTACCATGCGCTCGAGCTTGGCCTGCTGCTCGAGCAGCGTCAGCAGGCGGCGGCGTTGCGCCAGCCAGTCGGAATTGCCGTGCTGCTGCCACCAGGGCGCCATCGACTCGGCGTCCTCGGCGTAGGACTGCAGCGGATGGATCGCCGGGTAGAAGCGCGCCTGGGCGCGCTGACGATCGAGCGCCCAGAACGAACGCACGAAACGGCGCGTGTGCAGGGTCACCGGCTCCGAGAAATCGCCGGCCGGCGGACTGACGGCCCCAATGATGGTCACCGAGCCTTCAGCGCCCGCCAGCGTCTGGACGCGCGCGGCGCGTTCGTAATACTCGGCCAGGCGCGAGCTCAGGTAGGCCGGATAGCCCGCTTCGCCGGGCAGCTCGCCGAGCCGCCCCGACACTTCGCGCAGGGCCTCGGCCCAGCGACTGGTCGAATCGGCCAGCAGCGCCACGTGCAGGCCCTGGTCGCGGAAATACTCCGCGACCGTGATCGCCGAGTAGATGCTCGCTTCGCGCGCCGCCACCGGCATGTTAGATGTGTTAGCAATGATGACCGTGCGCTCGAGCAGCGGCCGGCCGGTGTGCGGGTCTTCGAGCTTCGGGAAATCGTGCAGCACCTCCGCCATTTCGTTGCCGCGCTCGCCGCAACCGACATAGACGATGACGTCCGCGTTGCACCATTTTGCCAGCGCCTGCTGCAGCACCGTCTTGCCGGTGCCAAAGCCGCCCGGCAGCGCCGCGCGGCCGCCGCGGGCCACCGGAAACATCGTGTCGAGCACGCGCTGGCCGGTCACCAGCGGCGCGTCCGCGGGCAGTCGCTGGGTGACAGGCCGGGGCCGGCGCACCGGCCACTCGTGCGACAGCGATATCTCGACCCGTTGGCCCGCGTCGTT
>DAIQQI010000316.1:0-3956 GCA_036786925.1 Steroidobacteraceae bacterium | reverse complement strand
GGCGCGCGACGACAAGGCGCTGACCAGCTGGAACGCGCTCGCGATCCGCGGCCTCGCGCTGGCTGCCCGCGCCTGCTGGCGTGAGCCTGCGCGTGCCGAGCGCTATCGCGCGGCCGCGGTCGAGGCCGCGAATTTCCTGCGGCAACAGCTGTGGCGGGATGGCCGTTTGCTGGCAACCTACAAGGACGGCCGGGCGCATCTGGCCGCCTACCTCGATGACTACGCCTACCTGATCGACGCGCTGCTGTGCCTGCTGCAGCAGCGCTGGGATTCATCGCTGCTGGCATTCACCACGGAACTGGCGGAAGTGTTGCTGCGTAATTTCGCGGATAAGGACCAGGGCGGCTTCTTTTTCACCGCCGACGATCATGAGCAACTGATCCATCGTTCGCGCAGCTTCGGCGATGATGCGACACCTAACGGCAACGCCGTTGCGGCGCTCGGCCTGCAGCGTCTCGGTTACCTGGTCGGCGAAACCCGCTACCTTGCCGCCGCCGAGGGCGTGTTACGCGCTGCCTGGGAACCGCTCAACAAGGCGCCGTACGCGCACACCAGCCTGCTGACCGCGCTCGAGGAAGCCCTGAATCCGCCGGAAATCATCATCCTGCGCGGCAGGCTGCCGGAGCTGGACACATGGCGGTCGCAGATCGCGGCGCTGTATGCGCCGCGGCGACTGGTGCTGGCCATTCCGGACGATGCCGCCGACCTGCCGGCGGCGCTCGCGAGCAAGGCCGCGCGCGGCGCGCTGATCGCCTACCATTGCCGCGGCTCGGTCTGTGACGCGCCAATCACCGACCCGCAGCTGCTGCTGCGGCGGCTGCAGGCGGGTCTCGAGGACTGAGGATCAGTCGTCGCGGCCGGCGCGACCTAACAAGGCGCGCTCGATCTCATCCAGCGCCTGGCAGCCGGCCAGCGCCATCGCGACCGAAAATTCATTGCGCAGCAGGTCGAGCACGCGCCGCACGCCGTCCTCGCCGCCGACCGCCAGGCCCCAGAGCACCGGCCGGCCGATCAGCACCGCGCGCGCACCTAACGCCAGCGCCTTGAGGACATCCGTGCCGCGGCGGATGCCGCCGTCGACCATGACCAGTGCGTCCTGCCCGGCCGCGCGCACCACGGAGTCGAGCACATCGGCGGTCGCGGGCGCCGAGTCCAGCTGCCGCCCGCCGTGATTGGAAACGATGATGCCCTGCGCGCCACGGCCAAGCGCCCGGCGCGCGTCGTCCGGCCGCACGATGCCCTTGACCAGCACCGGCAACTTGCTGGTGGCGACGATCCAGTCGAGATCGCGCCAGGACAGCGACGGATCGAACATCTGGTTCACGTAGCCGGAAAATCCGCCCTGCCCCAGGTCCGGCATCGAGTAGCGTTCGCCCGCCGGCAACAGGTTGCTCATCGGCAGGTTCGCCGGGAAACTGAATTCGTTGCGCACATCGCGTTCACGCACCGCGCCGACCGGCGTATCCACCGTGAGCACAATCGCGCCACAGCCGGCCGCGGCCGCGCGTGCGATCAGGTCCTGGGTGATGCCGCGATCCTTGTAGCAATACAGCTGGAACCACAGGCCGCGCGTCGCCGCCCGCGCGACTTCTTCCATCGGTTTGTTAGACAGCGTGGACAGCACCATCGCGGTGCCGGTACTGGCGGCCGCGCGCGCCGTGGCGATCTCGCCGTCCGGATGCGCCATCTGGTGATAGGCGGTCGGCGCAATCATCACCGGCCAGTCGAGTTTCTGGCCCAGCACCTGCGTCGACAGGTCGCGTTTGGCGACATCGCGCAGCACGCGATAGTGAATCGACCAGCGATCCCAGGCGCTGCGATTGGCGCGCAGGGTGATTTCATCGCCGGCGCCGCCGCGATAGTAATCGCGCGGACCGGCGGGCAGCCGCGTCAGCGCCGCCGCCTCAAAATCGAACAGGTTGATCAAATCTTTCACGGCACACCCAGGGCACTGCAAAGCTGCGCCCGCAAAACACTCATGGACCGGGCATCGAACGCGCCCGCCTGGGTCCAGTCGTAGGTCCACGGGTGCGCGGTACGCTGCGGCAAGGGCTCGTCCTGGTAACGCGGCACCACATGCGCATGCAATGCCGGGTCCTGGTTGCCGAATATCGCGTAATTGATGCGCACCGCGTTCGTGGCGGCTAACAACGCATCGCCAAGCCGCGCCATGTCGCCCAAAAATGCGGCGCGAGCCGCCGGCGCCAGCGCGTTCAGCTGCGGCACCACCGGGTCCGGCAGCAGCAGGCAATAGCCGCGCAGGAACTGCTGCTCGCCGAACACCGCCCAGCCGCCGCCGAGCTTCGCGATCAGGGTCGCATCGGCGCCAGCGCGCAGGCGCTCGACACGGGCATGGATGGCCGTCGTCATATCTTGGCTGCTGTCATGTCAGTCGGTGCGATAACCCAGGCGCTGCAGTTCCGCGATCGTCGCGGACGACGTGCGATGCACTATGCCATGCCATCCACGGCGCTGCACAGCCTCGATGTTGTCGGCCCGATCATCGATGAACACGGTCTGCGCCGGATCGAGATCAAAGCGTTGCTCCGCCTGCCGATAGATTTCGGCGTGCGGTTTCATGATGCCCGCCTGGAAGGACGGCAGCATGTCGTCGGCAATATCCGCGATGCGGAAGCGCTCGTTAAGGTGCGCCCAGTGCAGGTCACCGACGTTGGACAGCAGAAACACCCGGTAGCGCTGTCGCAGGCGCCGCGCCAGCGCGAACATGTCATGCTGGTAGTCGAACATGTCGAGCCAGTAGCGCTGCGCCAGCTCCAGTTGCCCATCACCCGCCAGTCGCGCCAGGTTGTCTAACAGGCCAGCGCCGTCGAGGCGGCCGCTCTCATGATCCTCGAGCGCAATGCGCGCCGAGATGTCCTCGAGGCCGTCGTGCGACACGCCCGCGCCGCTCAACCAGTTGAGCATCGGGCCCGGCGTCAGGTGCAGCAGCACCCAGCCGATGTCGAAAACCACGGTCGGTCCGCGGGGCGCCCGGCTCATGGCACCGTCCGGGCCGGAATCTGCGCGCTTGTTTTCCATTCGATCTGACATCATATCGTTAGAATCCAATCCCATGAATCACCCGGCCCGCCATTTTCTGCTGACGGTATTGCTGAGCATTATCAGCGTCGCGGCTCATGGCGAAACCGCGCGCAGACCCGTCAAGGTACCGGCGGCTGCGCAAATGGCTGTCGCCAAACTCTATGCCGCGCCCGATGCACCGCTGCTGTGGTTTGCCGCAGGGCGACCGACTGGCAGCGCGCTGGGCTTGTTGACGGAGCTGACCACCGCCGAGACCCGCGGCCTGGATCCCGCCGATTACGCAGTCCCGGCGCTGCGCGACATGCTAACAAACCCGGCGGTCCTCGCGGACCCCAGGGCGCTGCGCGCGCTGGATCAGCAACTGTCGCTTACGGTCGCACACCTGGTCTCGGACCTGCATGCCGGCCGCATCGCGCCGCGCGTTGTCGGCCACGATCTCGAGGTCCCGCATGCAGCGCTCGATCTCAGCGTCGCGGTCCGGGGGCTCGCGGGAGCGCGCGACCCGAAAGCCGTGCTCGACGATTTCGAACCGGGATTCCAGCATTACGAGCTCCTGAAGGCGGCACTGCGGCACTACCGGCAACTCGCGCAGGACGCGACGCTGACCAGTCTTCCGCCCCTGCCGACACGCACGGTCTGGCCGGGCGACAGCTACGCCGGCGCCGCGGCACTGCGTCGCCTGCTGACTGCGCTCGGCGACCTGCCCGCGGGCCCGGCGGTCGTCAACGACACGACGTTCGACGCGGTGCTGAGCGAGGCGCTGATGAAATTCCAGGACCGCCACGGCGTCGACATGGATGGCGCGCTCGGGCCGACGACATTCCGCCTGTTGACCATGCCGCTGTCGCGCCGCGTGCGGCAGATCGAATACTCGCTGGAGCGCGCGCGCTGGCTGCCGCCGCGACTCGACTCGC
>DAIQQI010000055.1:0-12978 GCA_036786925.1 Steroidobacteraceae bacterium | reverse complement strand
CACAGCCATTGCAGCCGGTGCGGCCGACCGTCGCCCGCGCCGTCGCCCGCCGACTGGCGCTGCCACAGCGCCCGTGGTGGATCGGTCGCGCAGTTACCGGCACCTGACGAACCCCTTCGAACCGCTGCGCGTGTTCTCGGACGACCAGGTTGCCGCCATCCACGAGGCGGCGCTGCAGATTCTCGAGACCCAGGGCATGCGGGTCCTGCTGCCCGAAGCGCGCGAGGTTTACCGGCGCGGCGGCGCCAGCGTCGATGAGTCGACCCTGGTGGTGCGACTCGACCGCGGGCTGGTTGCGCAGTCGCTCGCAACGACTCCGCGGGACCTGGTGCTGCACGGGCGCACGCGGGATCGTGACATGCCGGTACACGGCCGGCATGTGGTGTTCGCGCCGACCTCGGGACCGCCTAACATCATGGACACCGTGCGCGGCAAGCGCGCCGGGACCTTCGAGGACTATTGCAACATCATCAAGCTGTGCCAGAACCACGAGGTCATCCATGTGCTGGGTGGTTGCGTGGAACCGCAGGACATGCCGGTGCAGTTTCGGCACCTGGAGACGACCCGCGCAATGCTGAACCTGAGCGACAAGATTCCGCTGGTGTTCGCGCGCGGCCCGGGCCAGAACGCCGACAATTTCGAAATGCTGCGTATCGCCTACGGCCTGACGCACGAAGAATTCATCTCGCGGCCCTACACCAGCACCATCATCAATACCAATTCGCCGCTGCAACTCGACATCCCGATGGCTAACGGCATCATGGATTACGCGGCGGCCGGACAGGTGTCGATCATCACGCCGTTTACGCTGGCCGGCGCGATGGCGCCGGTCACGATCGCCGGCGCGCTGACGCTGGCGCACGCCGAAGCACTCGCGGGCCTGACGCTGGCGCAGATCGTGCGCGCTGGAGCACCGATCATCTATGGGAGTTTCACCTCCAACGTCGACATGAAGTCCGGCTCACCGGCCTTTGGCACACCCGAATACACCAAGGCCGCCATTGGCGCCGGACAGCTGGCGCGGCACATCGGCGTCCCCTGGCGATCATCGAACGCCACCGCGTCTAACAGCCCCGATGCGCAAGCTGCCTACGAATCGCAGATGAGCCTGTGGGGCGCGCTGATGGGGGGCTGCAATTTCGTGCTGCACGCCGCTGGCTGGCTCGAGGGCGGGCTGACCACCTCCTACGAAAAATTCATGATCGACCTCGAGATGCTGCAGATGTTCGCCGAGACCTTTCAGCCAGTGGGCGCCACGGCGGAGGATCTCGCCAAGGACGCCATTGCCGAGGTCGGCGCGGGCGGCCACTTCTTCGGCTGTGCGCACACCATGGCGCGCTATCGCACGGCCTTCTACGCACCACTCGTGTCGGACTGGCAGAACTTCGGCCAGTGGGCCGACTCGGGCGCCAAGACCGCCACCGATCGCGCGGCGACCCTGTGGCAACAGTCGCTGGAACGCTACGTGCCACCGGAGCGCGATCCGGCGATCAGCGAACAACTCGATGATTTTGTCGCCCGGCGCACGGCCGCGGGCGGCGCCCCTCCTGTTAGCTAAACTACCCACGAAACTATCATGCGTAATCACGTACAAGTCGCAGTTATCGGCGGAGGCGTCGTCGGCGTCAGCGTTCTGTATCACCTGACCAAGGCGGGCTGGAAGGATGTGCTGCTCATCGAGCGCGCCGAACTCACCTCGGGGTCGACCTGGCACGCGGCCGGCGGCATGCATACCGTCAACGGCGACCCTAACGTCGCCAAGCTGCAGCAGTACACCATCAAGCTCTACGACGAGATCGAAAAGATCTCCGGCCAGTCCTGCGGCATGCATATCACCGGCGGACTGATGTTAGCCGGCACGGCGGAACGCTGGGACTGGCTCAAGATGACCCAGGCGCGCGGGCGCTACCTGGGCATGGAGCTGGAGCTGCTGTCGGTGGCAGAAACGCACAAGCTCTATCCGCTGATGGATCCGGCGCACTTTGTCGGCGCAATCTATGACCCGATCGAGGGACATGTCGACCCCTATGGCGTGACCCACGCGTACGCGAAATCCGCGCAGCTGGGCGGCGCCGAAATCGTCAAGCAAACGCGCGTCACCGACCTCAAGCAACGGCCGGACGGCAGCTGGGACGTCATCACGAACCACGGCAACGTGCATGCGGAGCATGTCGTCAATGCGGGTGGCTTGTGGGCGCGTGAAGTCGGCCGCATGGTCGGGCTTGAGCTGCCAATCCTGGCGATGGAACACCAGTACCTGATCACCGAGGATCTTCCGGAGCTAAAAGGCCAGAAAGAACAACTGCATGTGATCGATTTTGAAGGTGAAATCTACATGCGCCAGGAACGCGGCGGCATGCTTATGGGCACCTACGAGCGTGCCGGTGTGCCGTGGTCGCCGCATACGACGCCCTGGGATTTCGGCCAGGACCTGCTGCCTAACGACCTGGATCGCATCGCGCCCAGCCTCGAAGTCGGTTTCCAGCACTTCCCGCGCATCGGCACGGCCGGCATCAAGAAAGTCGTCAATGGCCCATTCACGTTTGCGCCCGACGGCAATCCGCTGGTGGGCCCGGTGCCCGGGATGCGCAACTTCTGGGTGGCCTGCGGCGTCATGGCGGGCTTCAGCCAGGGCGGCGGCGTCGGTCTGTCGCTGTCGAACTGGATGGTCGAAGGCGATCCGGGCGCGGACATCTGGGCGATGGATGTCGCGCGTTACGGCGGCTGGGCGACCCGCGCCTACACCAACTCCAAGGTGCGCGAGAATTATTCGCGGCGCTTCCGCATCCGCTTTCCTAACGAGGAGCTGGACGCGGCGCGGCCGCTCAAGACCACGCCGATCTACGAGCGCCTGCAGCAGGATAACGCGGTGTTCGGCGAGTACTGTGGCCTAGAACATCCGCTGTGGTTTGCGCCCAAGGGCACCCCGGCACGCGAAGACATCACCTTCCACCGCTCGAACGCGCACGCGCACGTCGGTGCGGAGTGCCACGCGGTGCGCGAGTCGGCCGGACTGCTGGAGATTTCCAACTACGGCAAGTTCGATGTCATTGGCGCGGGCGCCGCCGAGTGGCTCGGCTCCATCATGGCTAACAAGGTGCCGAAAGCCGGACGCATGACGCTGACGCCCATGCTCAACGAACGCGGCAAGCTGATCGGCGATTTCACCATGAGCCGCCTCACCGAAGAGCGCTTTGTGCTGGTGGGCACCTATGCGGCCGAGCGTTTCTACAAACGCTGGTTCGAGCGCTACCCGCCGCCGCCCGGCGTCAGCGTCCGGCCGGCCGCGCTCGAGTATCTCGGCCTGTCGGTCGCGGGACCGCAGTCGCGCGCGTTGCTGCAGTCGGTCGTCGATGCCGATCTCAGCACCGCAGTATTTCCGTTCATGTCGTTTCGCCAGGTCGACGTCGGCATGGTCCCTGCCCTCGTCGGCCGCGTCTCGTTCACCGGCGAACTGGGCTACGAAATCTGGGTCGCGCCCGAGTACCAGCGCGCTTTGTTAGATGTGCTGACCCAGGCCGGGCGCAAATATGAGTTGCGGCACTTTGGCGGCCGCGCGCTGCAAAGCCTGCGGCTCGAAAAGAGTTTCGGCACCTGGGCGCGTGAATACCGGCCGATCTACGGCGCGTTCGAAGCCGGGCTCGACCGCTTCGTCGACCTGACCAAGCCGGCGTTCGTCGGCCGCGACGCGGCAGCGCAGGAAAAGGCACAGGGCGGCGCGCGACGGCTGATCACGCTGGCGATCGACGCACGCGATGCGGATGCCATTGGCGATGAGCCCATCTGGCACCGTGACCGCGTCGTCGGCTGGGTAACTTCCGGCGGCTACGGCCACACGGTGCAAAAATCCATTGCGATGGGCTATGTCGAGAGCGCCGTTGCCGGGGAAACCAGCGATTTCGCCGTGGAGCTGATCGGCGAGAAGCGTCCGGCGATCAGGCTGACAGCCGCGGCGGTCGACCCGCGGGGCACGCGCATGCGTGCTTAGCCGCTTGCTGCGGCGTCACGCTGGCGGCAGCTGAAACAGATCCGCCGGCGGCCTGCTGAAAATCTGCCGCACCAGCGGCTCGAAGGTTTCCAGGCCGTCGTTTTGAAAGTCCGGGTCGAAGGAACTCTGGTCCCAGGCGGCGCAGAAGTGCGCGCAGGCATGAAACCAGGGGTGGTCCTTGAACCTGTTGCGCGCCAGGCGGTCGCCGCCGCGATGGTGCGCGTAGTAGTAGCTCTGGAACAGACTGTGTTGCTCGACGATCCAGGTGACTTCGGCGCGCACGTAGGGCCGCAGGATCGCGGCCGCCAGTTCCGCATGGTTGTAAGGCGCGAGCTCATCGCCGATGTCATGCAGCAGTGCGGCGACGATCAGCTCGTCATCGGCGCCGTCGCGGCGCGCGCGGGTCGCCGACTGCAGCGAGTGCGTGAGCCGGCTGACAGGATAGCCCTGCAGCGAAGACCCCAGCTTCTTGAGCGCCTCGAGAACCCGGTCGGCCAGACCTAACGCATAGTTCTTTTCATACTCGTCCAGCAGCTCATAATCCGCCCTGGTGCCATCCTTCATCTGGCGAAAACTGACAATTTGTTGCATGCGCGGCACCTCAATCGCGGGATCAGCCAAGGATCTGCCAAACTACACCGATGAACAAGATTGCGGTGGTTACCGGCGCGGCGCAAGGACTGGGGCTGGCAACGTCACGCAGGCTCGGCCAGGCCGGTTATCGCGTCCTGATGACCGACGTGCAATCGCTGGACCGGGCCGGTGCGCAATTGCGTGCCGAAGGCCTGCAGGTCGAGGCTGTAATCGGCGACGTGGCCCGCGAGGAGTTTGCCCGGGAACTCGCGCAGCGCGTGGAGCGCGATTACGGCGCGGCGGATGTGCTGGTCAAAAATGCCGGCATCAGCCTGATCGTACCGGCCGAACAAACCACGATCGAACAATGGCAGCGGGTCATGAACATCAACCTGCTGGGCCCGTTCCTGCTCTGCAAGCATGTCGGCGGCCGCATGTTGCAACAGGGCCGTGGCGCGATCGTCAACGTCGCTTCGATCGCCGGGCTTGCGGGTGTCAGCCAGCGGGCCGCCTACAACGCATCCAAGCACGGCCTGATCGGGCTGACACGCACGCTGGCCGCCGAATGGGGCGGCCGCGGTGTGCGCGTCAATGCCGTCTGCCCGGGCTGGATCAAGACGGAAATGGACGCAGCAGACCAGTCGAGCGCCGGCTACAGCGATGCGGACATCATCAACCGGGTGCCGATGGCGCGGTTCGCGCGTCCCGAGGATGTCGCCGCCGCCATCCTGTACCTTGCCGATGCTAACAATAGCGGTTTCGTCAACGGCGTGTGCCTGCCGGTGGACGGCGGCTGGACCGCGGATGCGAGCTGGGAATCGCTGCGGCTCAACCAGCGCTGAGCGGCCTCGAGCGAAACCGCTCAGCCGATAGCCTGGCGCAGGCAGTCCGCAATCGCTTCGAGACCGTCCCGGGCTGCGTCCAGCGCGCCGGGCATGCAGGTGAAATTGTGGATCATGCCGGGAAACTCGCGGATCGCCGCCGCGACCCCCGCAGCGCGCAACTTCTCGGCGTAGGCCTCGGACTGCGGCTTCAAGGCGTCGAACTCGCCGATCACGATGAAATGCGGCGGCAGGCGCGACAGGTCGGCCGCGAGTTGCGGCGAAGCGCGCGGGTCACGCGCAGCGTCCGGGTCGCGCAGATATGCATTGCGCATGAAGCTCGTCAGTGGAATGCGGCTGTCGCACGCGGGTGCTGGCGGCGCGAACTCGAGCAGCGGTCCCTGCATGACGATCTGCAGCGCCCTTGGTCCGCCGCGGTCACGGCTCAGCTGCGCAATGACGGTGGCGAGCGTCCCGCCGCAGCTGTCGCCGCCGATCGCCAGGCGCCGCGGGTCAGCGCCAAGGCTAACAGCGTTAGCTTCGAGCCAGGCCAGTGTGGCGTAGCAGTCGTCGACCGGCGCCGGGAACGACGCCTCGGGGGCCAGCCGGTAGTCGAGGGACACGACGATGCAGCGTGCTGCGTTAGCAAGATAACGGCAGACGGCGTCCGAGGTCGTAATGCTGTAGACCATGTAGCCGCCGCCGTGGAAATAAAGATAGACAGGCAGTGCCGCGGCGGGCACGGCTTTCGGCCAGTAGATGCGCAGCCGCAGGTCGCCAGCCGGGCCCGCAATGACGCGGTCGTGGATGCGGCCGACCGGCGCCGGCGCACCGGCATGCGTGATTGCGCGCGCGTCCATGATTGCGCGCGCCTGCGGCGCCGTCATCGTCGTGAAATCGAAATGGCGCGCCGGGTCGCTGTCTATCAGGGCCTGGGCTTGCGGATGCAGGGGCATGGCGACGTGGCGGCTACCGCCTAGCGAGCCACCATCCCGATACCGGCGACGGGCGCACCCAGTGATCCTGCGGCACCGCCGTCGTTCGGGCGATTGCGGCGTTCGATGCTCGGCGGATACCCGAACTGGCGCCGGTAGCACTTGGAGAAATGCGGCGGTGACTGAAAGCCACAGGCGGCGGTGATTTCATCGATGCGCATGCTGGTGTGGAGCAGCAGTTCGCGCGCCCGGCGCAACCGCACGGTCAGGTAGTAGCGCTTCGGGACGCAGTCCAGGTGCCGCTTGAACAGCCGCTCGATCTGGCGCCGCGACAGGTTGCTCTGGCGCGCGATGTCGGCCAGTGCCAGCGGCCGCTCGATATTGTCTTCCATCAGCTGCGCGATTTTCATCAGCCGCGTCTGCGGCACGCCCAGCTGCGCGCGCAGCGGCACGTATTGTTTATCGCGGTCATCGCGCACGCGCTCGACAATGAACTGTTCGGAAATCAGCTCCGCGATGCGCGCACCCAGCTTGACGCGGATCAGATTCAGCATCAGGTCGAGCGGCGCGATACCGCCCGAACAGGTATAGCGATCGCGATCGATCGTGAACAGCTGATCGCTCAGCTGCACGTGCGGGAATTCCTCGCGCAGTGCCGAGAGATTTTCCCAGTGGATGGTCGCGCGGTAGCGATCTAACAGACCGGCATGCGCCAGTGCGTAGCCGCCGGTGCACAAGGCGCCCAATGCGACCTGCTTGCCGGCCTGGCGGCGCAGTGCCGCCAGCAAGCGCGGCGAGACGGCACGCTGCACATTGGTGCCGCCGCAGACGAACAGGATGTCCACCCGGCCCATGTCGGCCAGCGCCACGGTCGGTGTCAGTTGCCAGCCATTGCTCGCGGTCACCGGCTGCCCGTCCAGGCTGACAACGACCCATTCATAGGCAAGCTGGCCACTGAGCGAATTCGCCATCCGCAGCGGCTCAACCGCGTTGGCCAGCGCAATAAACGAGTAGTCCTGAAGGGTCAGGAAGGCGAAGCGGGTTTTGCGGAGCGTGATCATGGGCTGAATCGTCCTGCAACAGGCGTCAGTATACGAATTAGGGACATAAGCTGTCGTTTTCGGGCAAATGGCGCCCGGCTCCGCCGGATTATATGGCGTAAATGCGCTGGCGACTGTCGCAATTGGATCTGTACCGGCCGCGCTGGTGGCTAAACTCCCAAAGATGAAGACACATGCGCGGGTCGTGGTTATCGGGGGCGGAGCGGTCGGCGTCAGCACGCTCTACCATCTAACAAAAAAAGGCATCAAGGATGCCGTGCTGCTGGAACGGTCGGAACTGACCGCCGGCTCGACCTGGCACGCGGCCGGCCTGCTGCCCCTCTTCAACATGAGTTACACGGTCGGCCAGTTGCACAAATACTCGGTCGACCTCTACAAGCGCCTGCCACAGGAAACCGGGCAGGAGGTCAGCTTCCATGTCACCGGTAATCTGCGTCTCGCGACTTCGCGCGCGCGCATGGACGAATACCTGAAATACTGCGGCACGGCCAACACCATTGGCGTGCCGTTCCAGGTGATCTCGCCGGACGAAGTCAAGAAGCTCTGGCCGCTGGTCAACCTTGGCAGCGGTACCAGCGAGGCGAAAATCGTCGGCGCGCTCTACCACCCGGATGACGGACACATTGCGCCGGCCGACCTGACCATGGCGCTGCGCAAGGGCGCGCGCCAGGGTGGAGCCGAAATCTATGAGCAGACCGAAGTCACCGGCGTGCAGCGGACGGCATCGGGCGAGTGGCGGCTGCTGACTAACAAGGGCGAGATCATCGCCGAGCACGTGGTGTGCGCCACCGGCAACTACGCGCGGCAGACTGGCCAGATGTTCGGTCTCAACGTGCCGGCGATACCGGTCGAACACCAGTACATCGTCTATGACCAGTCCCCCGAACTGAAGGCCTATCGCGACCAGGGCGGCCGCGAGCTCGCGGTGCTGCGTGAGTCCGACCAGTCCTACTACCTGCGCGAAGAACGGCTCGGCTGGATTCTCGGCCCCTACGAAGCCGGCGCGCCGGCGCGGTTTGCTGATGGCGTACCCGAATGGTTCGGCAAGAGTCTGTTCGAGGGCGATCTCGATCGCCTGCTGCCGCATGTCGAGGCTGCGATGCGCCGCGTCCCCGCGCTCGCGAACTGCGGCATCAAGGACATCGTCAATGGTCCGATTTCCTATACGCCGGACGGCAGCCCGCTGATCGGTCCGGCCTGGGGCGTGCGCAACCTGTGGCTCAACGAAGGGCATAGTTTCGGCATCACCGCCGCGGGCGGCGCCGGCTGGCAACTGGCCGAGTGGCTGGTCGAAGGCGAACCGGGCATCGACATGTTAGCTGTCGATCCGCGGCGCTACGGTGACTACACGAGCAAGCGCTACGTGGCCGCCAAAAACGAGGAGACCTATCGCGAAGTCTTCACCATTCATTTCCCGGATGAAGAACGTCCCGCCGCGCGGCCAGCGAAAACCAGCCCGGTGTACGACAAGATCGACCGGATGGGCGCCGTCTGGGGTCAGCGCTTTGGCTGGGAGCGCGCCAACTGGTTCGCACCGCCCGGCGTCGAGCGCAAGGATGTCTGGAGTTTCCGGCGTTCCAACTATTTCCAGCACGTGGGCGCGGAATGCAAGCGCATGCGCGAACAGGTCGGCGTGATCGACCTGACGCCGTTCACCAAGCACATGGTGGCCGGTCCCGGCGCTGAGGCCTGGCTCGATCATCTCGTAGCTAACAAAGTGCCGACCAAGGTCGGCCGCATTGCGCTTTGCCATGCGCTGACCCCCAAGGGTGGCATTCGTTCCGAGTTCACGATCACCAAGCTCGCCGAGCAACGTTTCTATGTGGTCAGCGCAGGCGCTGCCGAGCGCTACGATCACGACTATCTGCTGAAGAAGCTGCCGGGCGATGGCTCGGTGCAGCTCGAGAACATCACCCAGGCACGCGGTTGCTTCGTGGTCGCGGGTCCGCGCTCACGCGAATTGTTCAGCCGGCTCACCGATACGCCGCTCGACAATGCATCGTTTCCGTGGCTGACCGGCAAGGTGCTGGAAGTCGGCCTTGCGGTCGATGTGTTCATGCTGCGCGTGAATTTCGTCGGTGCGCTGGGCTGGGAACTGCATTTCCCCATGGTGTACGCCCATCATCTGTTCGATGCACTGTTCAGTGCGGGACATGACCTCGGCATCGGCATGGTCGGCATGCGCGCAATGGAATCGCTGCGCATGGAAAAGTCCTACCGCATGTGGGGCAGCGACATGACCCGCGATTACACGCCCTTCGAAACCAGCCTGGATCGCTTCGTGCGCATGAACAAAGGCGACTTCATCGGCAAGGCGGCGCTCCAGGCGCAGCTGGCACGCGGGGCACCGAACCGGTTTGTCACGCTGGAAGTTCATGACGTCAAGGACGCGGATCCGCTCGGCAATGAACCCTTGTTCGATGCGCAGGGGGCGATGATCGGCCGGGCGACCGCCGGCTACTTTGGCCATACGCTGCAGAAGAGCCTCGCCATCGGGTATGTCAAACCGGCGTTTGCTACAGTTGGCACCCAGTTACAGATCGAGATTCTCGGTGAACGCAAACGCGCGACCGTGCTGGTCGACTCGCCCTATGACCCGGAAAATAATGACCTGCGTGCGTGATGAAACGTTGAGGCTGCGATCGTGACCCGGAGCCGCTTCTCAGGCTGGGCATTGTTGCGCGCTGGTTTTGCGCGCCAGCAGAACTGGGGGCCGCAATGGCGGCGCGCGGAGCCCAGGAAATCCTATGACGCCGTGATCATCGGCGGCGGTGGCCACGGCCTCGCAACGGCCTACTACCTTGCGAAGCTGCACGGCATGCGCAACATTGCGGTGCTGGAAAAAAGCTGGGTCGGCGGCGGCAACACCGGGCGCAACACCACCGTCATCCGCTCGAATTACCTGTTCCAGGAGAGCTCCACGCTGTACGACCACTCGGTCAAGCTGTGGGAAGGACTGTCGGAAGATCTGAATTACAACGTCATGTATTCGCCGCGCGGCGTGCTGGCGCTGGCGCACACGGTGCATGACGTACAGGTGCTGCAGCGACACATTCACGCCAACCGCTGCAACGGCATCGACAACGAATGGCTGACTCCGCAGCAGGTCAAGGAATTCTGCCCGCCGGCCAACACCGGAGCTAACATCCGCTATCCCATCATGGGCGGCGCGTTGCAGCGCCGCGGCGGCACGGCGCGGCACGATGCCGTGGCCTGGGGTTACGCGCGCGCCGCCGATGCGCTGGGCGTGGATATTGTCGAGAATTGCGAAGTCACCGGCATGCGCCGTGATGCCAATGGCGCGATCAACGCCGTCGAAACCACCCGCGGCGTCATTGAATCGCCGCGCGTCGGCGTAGTGGCCGCCGGCCACAGCAGCGTGGTGATGAAGATGGCGGACGTCGCCCTGCCGATCGAAAGCTTTCCGCTGCAGGCGCTGGTGTCGGAACCGGTCAAGCCGGTGTTCCCCTGCGTCGTGATGTCGAATTCGATTCACGCCTACATCAGCCAGTCCGACAAGGGTGAACTCGTGATTGGCGCCGGCACCGACGCCTATACGTCCTACACGCAGCGCGGTGCATTGCATATCAGCAGCCACACGCTCGAAGCGGTGTGCGAACTGTTCCCGATGTTCCGGCGCATGCGCATGTTGCGCAACTGGGGCGGCATAGTCGATGTCACGCCCGATCGCTCGCCGATCATCGCGAAGACGCCGGTGCCGGGACTGTTCGTGAATTGCGGCTGGGGTACCGGCGGTTTCAAGGCCACGCCGGGCTCCGGACACGTGTTTGCGCACACCATTGCTAACAATGCGCCGCATCCCATCAACGCAGCCTTTACGATCGAGCGCTTTAGCGAAGGCTGCCTGATCGACGAAGCAGCCGCGGCAGCCGTGGCGCACTGAGCAGGACCATGCTGGTAATCCATTGCCCTTATTGCGGAGATCGGCCTGAGTTGGAGTTTGCCTACGCCGGGCAGGCGCACCTGACGCGCGCCAGCGATCCGTCCGCGCAGACCGATGCCGAGCTGGCGGCGTTTCTCTACGAACGTGTCAACGTCAAGGGTGTCCATGCGGAACGCTGGCGCCATGTGCGCGGTTGCGCGAAATTTTTCAATGCGCTGCGCGACACCACCACGGACCAGTTTGTCGCCACCTACAAGTCGGGCATGCCGCGGCCATGAGTGCGTTTCGTACTGCAGCGGGCGGACAGATCGATCGGAGCCGCAGCCTGAGCTTCAGTTTTGATGGCCAGACCTATACCGGGCACCCCGGCGACACGCTGGCGTCGGCGCTGCTGGCGAATGGCGTGCATCTGCTGGGCCGGTCATTCAAGTATCACCGCCCACGAGGCGTGCTGAGCGCGGGCAGCGACGAGCCTAACGCACTGGTCACGGTCTGGCGCGACACCGCGCGCTACACGCCCAATCTGCTGGCCACGCAGGTCGAGATCTATGACGGCCTGCACGCGCGCAGCCAGAACCGCTGGCCCAGCCTCGGCTTCGATGTCGGTGCCATCAACAATCTGCTGTCGCGCTTCATTCCGGCAGGTTTTTACTACAAGACCTTCATGTGGCCGCCGCGCGCCTGGCATTCGTTCTATGAACCTTTCATCAGGCGCGCCGCGGGTTTGGGTGTCGCGCCGAGCGAGCCCGATCCCGATCGCTATGCGCAGCGCTTTGCGCACTGCGAAGTGCTGGTCATCGGCTCCGGTCCCGCGGGCATCGCCGCAGCGCTGGCCGCCGCTGACAGCGGCGTGCGCGTGATCCTTTGCGACGAGCAAGCATCGTTAGGCGGCAGCCTGCGCGGCGAAGCTGCGCTCTCCATCGGCGAGCAGCCCGCGGTTGAATGGCTGGCGTCGTCACTCGCGACATTGCGCGGCAATCCGCGCGTCACGCTGCTCGATCGCACCACGGCCTTCGGTTATTTTCCGCACAATTTTCTGGGCCTCGCGCAGCGCCTGACCGACCACCAGTCAAGCCCTGATGCGCGAGCGCCGCGCGAGCGACTTTGGCAGGTCCGCGCCCGCGAAGTCGTGCTGGCCACCGGCGCTCATGAACGGCCGTTGGTGTTTCCGGGCAATGACCGGCCCGGCGTCATGCTGGCGTCCGCTGCGCATACCTACCTGACGAGGTATGGCGTCATTGCCGGCCGCGAACTGGTGCTGCTGACCGGCAACGACAGCAGCTACAGAATCGCCAAAGACCTGTGGGATGCCGGCGTCAGGATAAACGCAATCTGCGATCTGCGGGCCGTCGTTCCGGATGCCGCGCGCGCGCTGCTTGGAACTGCAGACCTGCGCATTATCACCGGCGCTACGGCGCTCGGTACACGCGGCAGCAAACGGGTACGCGGCGTGGAAATTGGCCGCGCGCAGTCCGACGCGAGCATCGTCGAACGCGAATGGCTGGACTGCGACGCGCTGCTCATGTCAGGCGGCTTTACGCCCGCTGTGCACCTGTTCTCGCAATCGCGCGGCAAGCTGCGCTGGAACGAAACGCTGAATACTTTTGTGCCGGGCGAATCCGCAGAACACGAGCGCTCGGCGGGCGCCTGTCGTGGTACTTACGCAATCGCGGACGTGCTAACAGAGGGCGCGCAG
>DAIQQI010000054.1:0-13061 GCA_036786925.1 Steroidobacteraceae bacterium | reverse complement strand
CGTAGGCGCACACACGCCGCGCCATTTCCCAGCCGCCATGCGGCAGGTGATAACTGCTGCGGCCCTCGCTGGAGATGTGCAGCAGGATTTCCGCGCCGTTGAGTGCAAGACAACGCGCAACCTCCGGGAAGTTGATGTCGTAACAAATGAGCGCGCCGAGATTGCCGTACGGCGTGCGCAGCACCGGAAACAAGGACTGCGGGCCGCCGAAGCGCTTGGTGTATTGCTCATACACATCCCCGGGCCGCGTCTTGCCCGTCATCGCGTAGAGCTTGCGGTAAGTCAGTGCGACCTCACCCTGAGGATTGATAATGACCGCGGTGTTCCAGAAGCGTCCCGGAAATCCGTCGATAACGTCGTACACCATGCCGGCGACATAACAACGCCCCTCGCGCGCGACCTTGCCGAGCGTCTCGATTTCAGGTCCCGGAATGCGCACCGAGACGTCGATCCAGTCGGCGTTGCTGCGGCCCTGCTGGAAGCCCTGCAGAAAGAACTCCGGGAACACGACGATGCGGCTGCGCGATTCGCGCACCGCTGTGAGGACGTGCTGACAGGCCCGATCGAGATTCTCGCGCAGCGCATCGCGCCGAGGCGGCGTGTCCGTTCCTTTGAAGACCGGCCGCACGCGGGGCTGCACCACCGTGATGTTGAAGGGTTCGACCATACCGCTGGATCTCCGATTCGAGGGGGCGTTGTCGACGCCATGATACGGCCGGCGCCGCCCGCGCGCCGCTACGGGCGACTCGATTCCTGCGCAAGGCAGGATATCCGCGGCGTCCTCATCCCGCTCATCGGCTCGCCCTTCGGCGGACGCAGGCCATAGAGCAACTCCGTGCGCGCCTCGATGCTGCCGAGCAGCGCGTGCCCGAGCGCAAGCGCATCCCGTCCCGCGCGTTCGCTGTAGTTTGTCAGGTATTCGAGCGCCAATTCGCGCTTGCCCGCGCCAAAGAGGGTTTCGGCAGTCGCGGCGACAGCGTCCTGCTCAGCGATCAGCCGATTCTCGAACGCCGTCAGCGACTCGGTGACCTCGGGCAGAAAGCGCTGCGGACGATCGCAGGTGTAGTACATCAGGCGCTTGAACAGCGTGCCGGCGAATTCGGTCGCTTCCTGGATCTGCCAGTCTGGCGTGAGAAACGCGCTGGCCTCGCCCTTTGTCAGGTAGCGGTGCTTGCCGAACTGCGGCGCGATGCGTTGCACGCCGATGCGGTACGGGACAAAGGGCGCGGTTACCGAGCCGGTCGGTGCGATCCACAGCAAATGCATCTCCGGGCGGCCGCCGCCCCGCAGCTGCGCCACCTGGCCGTAGCCGGTGGTGTCCTGCGAGATGCGCGGATCGCGAACCGCATTCATCATTCGGCGCAGATCGATCGGCGCAGCGACGCGCAGCTCCTTTTCCATCGCGCTACGCGGATATTTCTCCTGGCCGACCGAATACACCTTGTTGACATCGAAGGGTTTGCCGGCGGAAGGATCGAACCAGCCCTGCTCCACGGCAAAGCTGATGAAATTCCTGGAGCCCATGAAGTCATCGCGCGAATGGAAGTCGAGCGGGATTTCACTGATGTAACCGGGGTAGGACATCCGCACCTCATCGGGTCCGAGACGCTCGGCAATCCACAGACCCTTGCCGCCGGCGAACTCAATCAGCACCCAGCCCTCGTTCGCATCCGCGAACATGTGGGAGTTGCCGCCGTAGGTTGAGTAGCCGTACTTGTCGATCAGCGCGCCGATGATCTCCACCGCTTCACGCGCAGTGCGCGCACGTTGCATCGCAATGCGCGAGAGGTCGCTGTACTGCGTACAGGTCTGCGGATTCGGCGTCATCGCCACCAGTTCCGGGCGCGAAGGGGACCACACGTCACGCCCGGCGACGTTGTACTCATTCAATCCACCGTTGGTCAGCGGTGCCGGAAAACCCCGGTAATCCGAATAGCTCATGGTCAGGAAGCGAAACGTCCGCGGCGCCTGCGGGATCTCGATCATGCGCCCCGGGAACTCGGCCTCCGCGGTAACGCCGACCGCGACGGTCGCGCCCTTGGCGTGGGTGGCTCCTGGAATGATCTCGAGCCAGTGGCTCGACACCTCGTCACCCGAGCCACCGATCAGCACGCTGCCGTCCGATGTTAGGTTCTTGCCGACGTAGATCGCATAGCTGGCAAACACGGGCGCGGAGGCGCTGCAGAAAGCCGCGAATGCAGCGATAGCAAGTACGCGCGGCCACCAGGATTTCGCCATCGCCTGTCTCCCAGACCGAAGATCCGGCCAGTAACGCCCTATTGAGCGGAAGATTGTACGCGCGCACGAATTCGTCGCATGACCTCCGAGCCCGTGCCCGCCCCCCCATGAGAGGATAGGAACTTCAGAACCTTGCGAGTGGTGCGCGTAGGCCGGCATAGGTCGCGACGCCACGCCGAACGTGAGGTTAGCAGGCGGCAACCGCGGCGTCCGTCCGCGGGATTGACTTACTCTTTTTCCGCACGTAGAAACTGGGTCTCCATCCGGCGAGGAGGTCGCATGAATCGAATCGCAATCCTGATCACCATGCTTGGTGTCGGCGCCTGCACGCCTTCGGCGCCGCCCTCCTCGACTCCACAGGTCTCCGCGGCGGCAGTGTCGTACTTCGACAGCACAGGACGCGACGACGTGCTGTCCGGTGGCGTGAAGCTGATACCGATCACCACACCCAAGGGAACCTTCAGGGTCTGGACCAAGCGGGTGGGCAACAATCCCAGGATCAAGGTGCTTCTCCTGCACGGCGGTCCAGGCGCCACGCACGAATACTTCGAAGCCTTTGACAGCTATTTTCCGAAGCAAGGCATCGAGTACTACTACTACGACCAACTCGGCTCGGCTTTCAGCGATCAACCGAAAGATCCGGGTCTCTGGGACCTGCCGCGCTTCGTCGAGGAGGTGGAACAGGTACGCGTGGCCCTTCGCCTGGATTCGAGCAACTTCTATCTGCTGGGCCAGTCCTGGGGCGGAATACTGGCCATCGAGTACGCGCTCAAGTACCAGCAGAACATCAAGGGGCTGATCATCTCAAACATGATGGCCAGCATTCCTGCCTATATGGAGTACGCCGAGAAAGTGCTGATGCCGGCGATGGACCCCAAGGTACTGGCCGAGATCATGGCCATCGAGGCGAAGAAGGACTATGACAACCCGCGCTACATGGAGCTGCTAATCCCGAATTATTACGTGCTGCATATCCTGCGGATGCCTCCCGAGCAGTGGCCTGACCCCGTCAATCGCACGTTCGCTCGCCTCAACAAGGATGTCTACATTCCCATGCAGGGGCCGAGCGAGATGAGCTCCAGCGGGAAACTCGAGAAGTGGGACCGCTCGGCGGATTTGGGGAAGATCACGGTGCCGACGCTGACGATCGGCGCTCAGTACGACACGATGGATCCGAAGTACATGGAGAAGATGGCCGGGCTCTTCGGCAAAGGGCGCTACCTCCACTGCGCCAACGGCTCGCATCTGGCGATGTACGATGACCAGAAGGCCTACTTCGACGGCTTGATCCAGTTCATCGAGGACGTGGACCAGGGGCGGCTCTAGAGACGGCGGGCCGCGCGCGGATAGGGCTTTCAAACCAGCTCGGCCGCAGTCACGACGACGCTAGGACCTCGACGACCCGCGCAGCGCCTCGACGTCTCGCCGCAACGCGCGTACTTCATCGAGGATCAAGCGGGTGTGCGCTTCTCCCTCGTCCTTCAAATCTTCCGTGACCTTTGACTGCATCGCGTTGACGACCACCGCAATGAACAGGTTCAACACCATGAACGTCGCGATCAGCAGGTAGACGACGAAGAAGATCCACGCATAAGGCGACCGCGCCATGACGCCGCGCGCAATATCGGGCCAGCCTTCGACGGTCATCACCTGGAACAGCGTGAACAGCGACGCACCGAGGTTGCCGAAGTGTTCCGGTGCTATTGCGCCGAACAGCTTCGTGGCCATCACCGCCGAAACGTAGAGCACAAGTCCAAGCAGGCCGATGATCGACGCCATGCCTGGCAACGCTTTGAGCAGAGCGCCCACCACGCCGCGCATCGACGGTACCAACGAAACCAGCCGGAGCACACGCAGCACGCGCAGGGCGCGCAGAACCGCGAACGCACTGCCCGCAGGAACTATCGCGATCCCCACGACGACAAAATCGAACACGCGCCAGGGGTCCCGGAAGAAGCGCTCACGGTGGACAAAGAAGCGCAACAACAGCTCGACCACGAACACGACCAGCACCGCCCGATCGAACACCTGAAGCGACTCGCCGAATCGAGCAGCGATCTGCGGCGAGGTTTCGATTCCAAGCGTCACCGCGTTCGCGATGATCAGCGCCGTTATGGATCTCTCGAACCGCGTACTCTCGATGAGGATGCGAACCCGCTCACGCAGGCTCGGTGCGGGATCAATCTTTTCGTTGCTCACAGTGTTTCTTCCATGGATACCCTAAGGATGGCGGATAGGAACTTGCGGATAGGACTCTCATACCAGCTCGCCGCATAGTCTAGTTCGTGGAAACACCCTTTGCAGGGAGCCCGGAGGCCCACACCCCTGCCGGCACCCTGAAATCCGCCCTTCCCCGCCCCTGATCTGAATCCGGGCACGCACCCTCCCAGCCGGCGGCGCCCGCGCCCCACGCGGCAGCCGACTGTCAGTCGCGCAATGGATTTGGGCTGGGCGAATTTCGGATTCGATTGGAAACTCGGCTCCGGAGAGTAGTCATGTAATGATCGCTGTCTGTGAATTACAGGTGGCGAGCATGGCTGGGAAAAACAACGGGTATCGACAGCGCGGATACTGGCCGGCGCTATTGACCGCCGCAGCGTGGCTGCTCCCCTCAGCCCATGCGCAAGTCAGCACGCCGGCCCGACAAGGTCTGCAGGAAGTAGTGGTCAGCGTGCGTGATTTGAATCGCTCTGTTAGCACGCTGCGCGCCGTGACTGGCTGGACTGTAAGGCATCGCGGGACCGTCGATGCCACGCGTCTCGCGCTGTGGGGTATGCCAGGAAACAGCCGCGCGCGTGAAGCGGTGCTTGGCAACCCGGCGCACGCTATCGGGTTGTTGCGCATCATCGAATTCGATGCGGGGCCGCAAATCGAAATCCGGTCTAGCGCCAGACCGTTTGATACCGGCGGTATTTTCAATATCGACACCTTAGTGCATGACATGGACGAGGTGTTCGCGCGCATGCAAGTGCATGGATTTCAGGGTTATGCAGATCCCAGTCGGTATATTTTCTTCAACAAGCCCTACGCCGGCGCGATTCTGCGTGGCCAGGATGGCATCGTTTTCAATCTTCTCGAACGCGGCGACCGCAACTATTCCGACATTCCTCCGTTCACCTTGCAAAGCCACATCACAAACAGCACGCAAATGGTGGCTGATTGGGACCGTGCGGCGGATTTTTTTGTCAGGCAGATGGGTTGGCGCCAAAAATGGACAGGTTCACCCGCCTGGCAAGCTGACGGGCAGAACAATTTCAGCCTGCCTAACAGCGTGATCAGGGAAGGCAAAGCCAATGGTCGAGCCGCGGCGTTCAGCGTTGCGGCCGACGCCGACGGCGGTAGTCTGGAAATATTTCATTTCGACGGAATCCAGGGTGTTGATTTCTCGCAGCGCGCCAGGCCGCCGAACCTGGGACTGCTGATGTATACGGTCATGATCCCGAATCTAACAACTTATCTGGCAACGATTCAGTCTCGTGGCGTGCCAACGATTGGTCCGCCACGCAGCATCAATTTGCCACCCTATGGCAAACGTCCGGCCGCAGTCGTTGCATCACCTGATGGCGCCTGGATGATGCTGCTCGACAGCCAGCGCTGATTTATCTACTACGACGATAGTTGGCACTACCGCAGCAACGCAGGCGACGGCCATTGCGCACGAAACCGCACACATTCAGGCCAGAGATCTCTTGTGACTGGCGGCTGCATTAGTGGATAGGAAATTCAAACCAGCCCCGCCGCGCAGTCTGCTCCGGCGAATGGGTTTTACGGTGAGCCCGCGCCCTCTCTCGACAGGCTTTGCCCAGCGAACACGGCCGACACGGACCGCTGGTAATCCCCTATCGACCGTAGTTGCCCCTGCTCGCACCGGAGCACCGAGATATTCGTGCAGCACGGCGACCGCGCCAGCCAGCATCACCACATAAAACGCTGAAGGCCACGATCACCGTGGACCAGCCGAATACCGCGCCGACTACCTAGATCAGGCAGCCGTCGAGGCCAGCGAACCGGTAACCGGCGCAGAATTGCATTGCCTCCTGCCCGGTCGCGAATTACGCACCGCTGACCCGCAGTGCAATGGGAAAACAACGCATAGTTGCTCCCCAGAATTACAGCGCACGTTGCTGCAGAGTTTGCGCGCCACTGAAAAATGAGGGGCTTGGGATACAAGCGCCTGGTGACGTCCTCAGCCGGCCCGAGCCACCGGGCTTCACGGTTGCTCGGACGCCTCGACCAGGAAGTCGTCCCAGTGCTGGGCGGTAATCTCCCAGCGCCGCTGCTCCCCCTGCCGCAGTTCTTCGCGGTTGGGATACAAGCGCCTGGTGACCTCCTCCGTATAGGCGCTGCGGCCTTCGAGGATCAGGTAGCGCTTGGTCGGGCAGCGCTCATGCAGATGCACGGCGGCGCCCACGCCGGACAGGCCGGCGCCAATGATGAGCACGTCGAAATGTTCCAACGCCAATTGGCCTCCAGCTCGATCATACGGCGGTGGCGCACACCCCTGTCCGCACCGATGAAATCCGCCCTGTCAGAGTCATTTGCCTGGCGCAGACATACGGCGACAAATCCAGAAAGGTTATTTATCATCTTTATAGTGACCTGATACCTGATTTCGCGGGATGCTCCTCATCTCAGCTCCTGCTGGCCGGCCCAATTGGGGGGAATGCGTCAAATGAACCAGATCGACCAGAACACGATCATTCTCATGGTCAGCGTGGCCGTTATGGCATTCCTGGTCTGGCGGTGGGTGCGGGGGCGGATGCTGCTCAATCGTGCAAGGGATTGGCCAAAGGTGGTCGGAAAAGTCGAGACCTCGGCCTTGCAGATGGAACGCCGGGGAAACAACCAATCCGTCCACGTCGCAACTATCGACTATGCCTATGAAGCTCTCGGAACCGCGTATCGCGGTGTGTGGAAGCGCAGCACCGTGCTCCATGGTAAGGGGCAAGGGTGGATCGACAAGTATCCGGCGGGTGTCAGTCTCTCCGTCAGATATGACCCGGAAAAGCCTGGCGCTTCCGTGATACTCGACGCCGATCAGGCCTAGCGCCTCCCGTCATGGTCCCAGGGCCGTCGATACCGTCACCTACATCCCGTCCCGGTCCGTCCCTTTGTACGGCTTTTCCCGAGGCTTGAGTATCTTCAGGGCGATGTCGGAAAGCATGGCGGGCCCCCGCTCTGGCGTGGCCCGGATTTTACCGTCAGAGTGGTGCGCTTGGCGCGGATGGACGATAGACCGCAAAAGGCCACCGATCACTCCCACTCGATCGTCGCCGGCGGCTTCCCCGAGATGTCGTACACCACGCGCGATACGCCCGGCACTTCGTTGACGATGCGGCGCGAGCAGACATCTAACAAGTCGTACGGCAGCGGCGCCCAGTGCGCCGTCATGAAATCGATGGTCTGCACGGCGCGCAGCGCGATCACCGGCGCATAACGCCGGCCATCGCCGGTGACGCCGACGCTGTTGACCGGCAGGTACACGGCAAATGCCTGGCTGGTCTTGTCGTACCAGCCGGAGCGGCGCAGTTCCTCGATGAAAATGTGATCCGCGAGCCGCAGCGTGTTAGCTGCCGACTCGCTGACCTCGCCCAGGATGCGCACACCGAGACCCGGGCCCGGAAACGGATGGCGCATGACCATCGACTCGGGCAGACCGAGTTCGAGACCGACCCGCCGCACTTCATCCTTGAACAACTCGCGCAACGGCTCAACCAGTTTCAGGCGCATGTGCGCCGGCAGGCCGCCGACGTTGTGATGGCTCTTGATCACGTGCGCCTTGCCGGTCTTGGCGCCCGCGGATTCAATGACATCCGGATAGATCGTGCCCTGGGCCAGGAACTGCACGTCGGTCAGTTTCGCGGCTTCGCGCTCGAACACGTCGATGAACGTCTTGCCGATGATCTTGCGCTTAATCTCGGGATCGGCCACGCCGCGCAGCGCGCCAAAGAATTCCACCGTGGCGTTGACGCGGATCACGTGCACGCCGAGCTGCTCGGCGAACACCTTCATCAACTGATCGCCTTCCTGGTGGCGCATCAGTCCATGGTCGACGAACACGCAATGCAGTTGCTTGCCGATCGCCTTGTTGAGCAGCGCCGCGACCACCGCCGAATCGACGCCGCCCGACAGGCCTAACAAAACGCCGGCGCCGCCGACCTGCGCGCGCACCCGCGAGACCGCGTCCTCGATGATGCTGCCGGCGCGCCAGCTCTCGCCGCAGCCGCAGATGTCGTGCAGGAAGCGCGCATAGATCTTCGCACCCTGGGTGGTGTGGGTGACCTCCGGATGAAACTGCAGCGCGTAATAGCGCCGGGTTTCGTCCGCCATGCCGGCGAGCGGCACATCGCCGGTGGAGGCGATCGCCTTGAAACCCGGTGGCAGCGTCACCACCCGGTCGCCATGGCTCATCCAGACATCCAGCAGGCCGTGACCCTCGGCATTCTGCCGGTCTTCGATGTCAGCTAACAAGGTCGAATGGCCGCGCGCGCGGATCTCAGCGTAACCGAATTCCTTGACGTCACCGGGCTCGACGCGCCCGCCGAGCTGCGCCGCCATGGTCTGCATGCCATAGCAGATACCTAACACCGGCACGCCCAGCTGGAACACCGCCGCCGGCGCCACCGGCGCACGTTCTGCAGTGACCGACTCGGGCCCGCCCGACAGCACGATGCCGCGCGGGCGGAAGGCGCGCAGCTCGGCGTCCGGCGTGTCCCAGGGATGAATCTCGCAATAAACGCCGAGCTCGCGCACGCGCCGCGCAATCAACTGGGTGTACTGGGAGCCGAAATCCAGTATCAGCACGCGGTCGGCATGAATGTCGGCCCGCGCCGCTGGCGAGGCCTGGCTCACCGGCCGGTCAGGAGACGCGGTAATTGGGCGCCTCCTTGGTGATCGACACGTCATGCACGTGCGACTCGCGCACGCCCGCGGTCGTAATGCGCACGAAGCTCGGCTTGCTGCGCATCTCATCGAGTCCGGCGCAACCGGTGTAGCCCATCGCGGCACGCAGGCCGCCCGCGAGCTGATGCAGGATGGCGACAATGCTGCCCTTGTAGGGCACGCGGCCCTCGATGCCTTCCGGCACCAGCTTCTCGAGCTCCGAGGTGGTGTCCTGGAAATACCGGTCGCTGGAACCGTGCCGCTCGCTCATCGCACCTAACGAGCCCATGCCGCGATAGCTCTTGTAGGACGCGCCCTGGTAGAGCTCGACATCGCCCGGTGATTCCTCGGTGCCCGCGAACAGCCCGCCGATCATCACGCAATGCGCACCCGCGACAATCGCCTTGGCCAGGTCACCGGAATAGCGAATGCCGCCGTCGGCGATCAGCGGCACGCCGTCCTTCGCCAGCGCCTCGGCGACGTTAGCCACCGCGGAGATCTGCGGCACGCCGACACCGGCGACGATGCGCGTGGTGCAGATCGAGCCCGGGCCGATGCCGACCTTGACCGCATCGGCGCCGCAGCGCACCAGGTCGCGCGCCGCGTCCGCGGTCACGATGTTGCCGGCGATCACCTGCAGGTCGCCGTAGCGCGCCTTGATTTTCTCGACCATGGTCATGACGCCGCGCGAATGGCCATGCGAGGTGTCGACCACGACCACGTCGACGCCGGCCTCGGCCAGCGCCGCGATGCGATCCAGCGTGTCCGGCGAGGTGCCCACCGCGGCGCCCACGCGCAGCCGGCCGCTTTCGTCCTTGCAGGAGCGCGGCCGGTCGCTGGCTTTCTGGATGTCCTTGACCGTAATCAGGCCGCGCAGGTCGTTGTCAGGCCCGACTACCAGCACTTTCTCGATGCGGTGCTTGTGAAATAGTTTCAGCACCGACTCGCGCGGCGCGCCCTCGGGAACCGTGATCAGGCGCTCCTTGGGTGTCATGGCCACCGTCACCGGCTGATCGAGGCGGTTCTCAAAGCGCAGGTCGCGGCTGGTGATGATGCCGACCGCGCGGTTGCCCTCGACCACCGGCATGCCTGAGATGCCGCGTGAGCGCATCAGCGCCAGCGCATCGCGAATCGTCGTGTTAGGCGACACGGTGATCGGGTCCTGCACGATGCCGCTCTCGAATTTCTTGACCCGTGACACTTCGCGCGCCTGGGCTTCGACCGTCATGCTCTTGTGGATGACGCCCATGCCGCCCTCCTGGGCCATCGCAATGGCGAGCCGGGCTTCGGTGACCGTGTCCATCGCCGCCGACATCACCGGCAGGTTCAGCCGGATGCGCCGCGTCAGCTGGGTCGACAGGTCGACCTCGCGCGGCAGAACCTCGGAATAGGCGGGAACCAAAAGCACGTCGTCGAAGGTCAGTGCTTCTTCGTGTATGCGCATTGGGAACGTCCAGGAGATTTTGGACGGCGCATTCTACGGAAGTGATCGACTAGCGTAAACTTGGAAAATAGCGCCCCGCGTGCCACCCGCCCATGCCGATGCTGCCCCCCGACAAAAACCCCGCCTATCCCCTGCCCGCGCGCGACGTCTACAGCGTCGCGCGGCTCAACCGCGAGGTCCAGCAGCTGCTGCAGCAGGGCTTCGGCGCCCTGTGGGTGGAGGCCGAAATCTCCAATTTGTCGCGCCCGACCTCCGGCCACTGGTATTTCTCGCTGAAAGACCGGGACGCGCAGGTGCGCTGTGCGATGTTCCGGCAGCGCAACCTCGGGGTGCGCTTCAAGCCGGTCGAGGGCATGCAGGTGCTGGTGCGGGCACGGGTCGGCCTGTATGAGCCCCGCGGCGATTTCCAGCTGCTGGTCGAGCACATGGAGGAAGCGGGCGTCGGCGCGCTGCAGCGCGCCTTCGAGCTGCTGCGCGACAAGCTGGCGGCGGAGGGGCTGTTTGCGGCCGAACTGAAGCGCCCCCTGCCCGCGATCCCGCGCGCCGTCGGCGTGATCACCTCGCCCAGCGGCGCGGCGATCCGCGACATCCTGCATGTGCTGCGACGGCGGTTTCCCACGGCCCCGGTCATCATCTACCCGAGCGCCGTGCAGGGCGCGGCGGCCGCGCCGGAATTGCTGCGCGCCCTAACAACGGCGATCCGCCGCGCGGAGTGCGATGTTCTGATCCTGGCGCGCGGCGGCGGCTCGCTCGAGGATCTGTGGGCCTTCAACGATGAAACCCTGGCGCGCGCAATTCGCGCCTCGCCGATCCCAGTGGTCACCGGCATCGGTCACGAGGTTGATTTCACCATTGCGGATTTTGTCGCGGACCAGCGCGCACCGACACCGACCGCCGCAGCGCAGCTGGTGGTGCCGGACGCGCAGGGATTTCTCCAGGCCTTGCGCCAGAGCACGGAGCGGCTGCGGCGCAGCGCCCTGCGCCTGCTGCAGGATGCAGAGCTGCGCGCCCGGCACTGGCAGCAGCGTCTGCAGCTGGCGCACCCGGGCCAGCGCCTCGGCCAGCACGCGCAGCGGCTCGATGAATTGCAGCAGCGCATGACGCGGGCGCTGACCGTCAGGACCACGGCGGCCGGTCATCGACTGGCCCGGGCCGAGCTGCGTCTACCGCGCGCCATGGACACGCGGCTCGCGAGCATCAAGCAGCGCCTGGCGCTGGCGGCCCGCGGCCTGCAGGCGGTCAGCCCGCTCGCGACGCTCGAGCGCGGCTTCGCGATTGTCAGCCTGGCGGCCACGGGGCGCATATTGACCGACAGCCACGGCGTCGTGGTCGGCGACAGCATCGAAACACGTCTCGCGCATGGGCAGCTGCGCGCGCAAATCACAGGTGTCAAACATGATGAGTAAGCGCAGCGCGTGGCTCGCGATCCTGGCCGGCTTGCTGGCCTTGCCGTGGGTGCACGCAGCGGACAGCGCCGCCGCCAACGCGGCGTTCGCCGGCGACTGGCCGCGCAGCGCGGTCGTTCCGGGCGGCGTCGCGCTGCTGGAGCTGCCGCCGTCCGATACCGCGCCGGTGGTCCGCTTCGGCGATCGCAAAGTCATGGTGCTGCGCACCGCGCAGGGCTGGCGCGCGGTGTTAGGTCTGGCGCTGGCGCAAAAAACCGGCACCGCCATGGTCGAGGTCGAACAGGGCGGGCGCAAGTCGCAGCGCGAGATCGTGGTCCAGACCAAGAAATATGCCGCGCAGTACCTGAAGGTGGCGCCCAAGCAGGTCGACCTGTCGCCCGAGGACGCTGCGCGTGTCGAACGCGAGCAGGTGAAATTGCGCGCCGCACTGACGATGTTCTCGGCCGGCCCGCCAGCGACACTGCGCCTCGCGGCGCCGATCGAGGGTCCGCGTTCCAGCTCCTTTGGCCTGCGGCGGTTCTTCAACAAGCAGCCGCGCAATCCCCACAGTGGCATGGACATCGCGGCCGCAACCGGCACGCCGATCCAGGCCCCGCTCGCCGGCGTGGTCGTCGACACGGGCGAGTATTTCTTCAACGGCAACAACGTCATTGTCGATCACGGCCAGGGCCTGCTGACCATGTATTGCCACCTGAGCGCGATCGACGTCGCGGTGGGCCAGAAAGTGGCGGCCGGCGATTTGTTAGGCAAGGTCGGCGCGACCGGCCGGGTTACCGGGCCGCACCTGCACTTCGGCGTCACGCTGAATGGCGTGAGCGTGGATCCGGCGCTGTTTCTGCCGCCCGCTGCCCGCTGACGCGGATTTCGTCGCGCTCGTCGGTCAAGCGCGATGTCGGCGGTGGAGCCGCTCAAAGGGCGTCGCGCTTGCAAGATCGCGGCTCGCGGACTCGCGCGCGATCTTGCGCGTTCGCCCGCGCGCGCGGGCGCAAACGTTCCTCACGGATCTTTTCCCAATCTGAGCTGACGCTACTAGGTTTGCGCTGACCGCGCGCCCGAGCCGCCGCCCATTCGCCGCTCCACCGCCGACATCG
>DAIQQI010000315.1:0-3981 GCA_036786925.1 Steroidobacteraceae bacterium | reverse complement strand
GTGGGCAATGCGCGCGGCCCCCGGCCCGCCTCGCTGCCGGACTTGTTAGCCGGCCTGCGCAAGGGCCTGCATGACGCACCCAGGCCGGTCGCGCCGGGCGCGGACATCCCGCTGGCGGGCGGCCTGGTGGGATACAGCTCCGACGACCTGGTGCGCTTTTTCGAGCGGCTTCCTGCCGCAAGGCACCCGCAAAATTTTCCGGACCTGCATTACCTTGCGCCGCAATCCCTGCTGGTTTTTGATCATGTGACCCGCGGCATCGCGCTGCTGCACGCGGGCAGCGAACCCGAGCGCCAGTCGCTGCGCCGCGAAATCGTGGCGGCGCTGCGTGGCGGCATCCCGGGCAATTCGCGGGTGGCGCGCTATTCGCCTGCCCAGCCATCGATGACGCGCGAGCAGTATCTTCAGGGCGTTGCGCGCGCCAAGGAACACATCGCCGCCGGCGATATTTACCAGTTGGTGTTGTCGGTGCAATTCTCCGGGCGGCATGAATTGGATCCGTTTCAGATCTATCGCGCGCTGCGGCGCATCAATCCGTCCCCCTATTTGTTCTACTGCAACATAGGTGATGTCGTCGTCATCGGCTCATCGCCCGAGGCACTGGTCAAGCTTGAAAATGGCGTTGCCGAACTGCGCCCGATCGCGGGGACCCGGCCGCGCAGCGACGACCCGGTGCAAGACCTGCGCCACGAGCAGGAGTTGTTAGCAGATCCCAAGGAATCAGCGGAGCACGTGATGCTGGTGGACCTGGCGCGCAATGACCTCGGCCGGGTGGCGGCCGCCGGCAGCGTGCATGTGGATCCGTACCGGGCCATCGAGCGCTACAGCCACGTGATGCACATTGTCAGCGGCGTGCGCGGCAAGCTCGCTCCGGGGCGCGATGCATTCGATCTGTTCGCAGCGGCATTTCCGGCCGGCACCCTGGTTGGTGCGCCGAAAGTGCGCGCGATGGAAATCATCGACGAACTGGAGCCGGTGGGGCGTGGCTTGTACGGCGGAACCGTGGGTTACTTCGGCAAGAACGGCAGCATGGACAAGGCCATTACCATTCGCTCGCTGGTAATCCGCGGCGACGAATACAGCTACCAGGCCGGCGCCGGCATCGTGGCTAACAGTATTGCCGAGAGCGAGCACGACGAAGTGCTCGCCAAGAGCGCGGCGATGGCGCGGGCCCTGGAAATGGCCAAGGCAGGGGTCTGACATGAGCGTGCGTCTGTTGTTAATCGACAATTACGATTCCTTTACCTACAACCTGGTCCAGGCCTTCCTGGTGCTGGGCGCCGAGGTGGACGTGCGCCGCAACGACCGCATCGACGTCGCGGCAGCGCTGGCACTGGCGCCGACCCATCTGTGTATTTCACCGGGACCGGGCACGCCGGCCGACGCCGGTGTATCCATGGACATGATCCGCGCGTTCGCCGGGCGGATCCCGGTGTTAGGTGTCTGCCTCGGGCACCAGTCCATGGTCGAGGTATTTGGCGGCAAGGTGGTGCGCGCCGGTCGCCTGATGCATGGCAAGACCTCGACCATCCGGCACGACGGCGCCGGCGTGTTCGCAGGCATACCGCAGGATTGCGAGGTTGGCCGCTACCACTCGCTGATCGCCGAACCAGCATCTTTCCCGGGAGTGCTCGAGGTGACCGCCCGCACCGATCAGGATGAAATCATGGGCGCGCGGCACCGCGAGCTGATGGTCGAGGGCGTGCAGTTTCACCCGGAGAGTGTCCTGACACCGCTCGGCCCGAAAATGCTCGGGAATTTCACGCTGCAGAGCGGTGGTCGTCGATGAGCGTAGCGGCCGAGATGCTCGCGCAAATGCGCGGTTTTCTGGAGACTCTGTTAGCCGGCCGCAATCTGACGGTGGCGGAGGCGGAAGCGTTGCTCGGTGGTTTGACCGAGCCTGAACTCCCGGCGCCGCTCGCCGGCGCGCTGCTGGTCGCGCTGCGCGCCAAGGGTGTCTGCGCGGACGAGTTGCGCGGTCTTGCGACTGCGATGCGTGCGCTCGCCCGTCGGCCGGCCCTGCCGTCAGGGCTTGCTGCGGTCGACATTGTCGGTACCGGCGGTGACGCGTCCGGCAGTTTCAACCTCTCGACCGGCGCCGCGCTCCTGACAGCGGCCTGCGGCGTTCCCGTCGTCAAGCACGGCAATCGCTCGATCTCGAGCCGGTCGGGCAGCGCCGATGTCCTGGAACAGCTGGGGCTGCGCCTGCCGCTCGACGAACAGGCCGCCGCGGCCTGTCTTGTCGCGAGCAATTTCACTTTTCTGTTTGCACCGCATTACCACCCGGCCATGAAGGCGATTGCGCCAGTGCGTGCCGCGTTAGGTGTGCGCACCGTGTTCAACATCCTGGGACCGCTCACCAATCCGGCGGCGCCGCCGTTCCAGGTCATCGGCGCGTTCGATGCGGGGGTTGCAAAACTCATGGCGGATGCTTTCGCCGGCATGCCGATCGAGCGCGCCTTTGTCGTCCACAGCGACAATGGCTGGGATGAGCCGACGCCGATAGCACCATTCCGGATACTCGATGTGCGGCCGGGATCGGTCCGCGAGCTGACAAGATCCGCGGCGGACTACGGCCTGCCTTCCTGCACGGCAGCCGACCTGGCTGGCGGCGATGCCCCGCATAACGCGCAGGCATTGCGCGCGGTTCTGACCGGTGCGGATCGCGGCGCTCATCGCCATGCCATGCTGTTAGGTTGCGCGCTGGCCCTGGAGGTTACCGGGCGCGCGCCCGCGCCGCGGGAAGCGGTGGCGCAGGCGGCCCAGGCCATCGACACAGGCGCGGCTCGTGACCTGCTGCAACAGCTGGCGCAGTTCGGCCGGAGTGCCGCGCCATGAGCCAGGTTGCGGTGCAGGATTTCCTCGCTGACATGGCCGCGGGCAGTCGCCTGCGCCTGCGGCGTGCGCGCGAGCTGCGCAGCGATGCGGAACTGCGGCGTCTGGCGGCCGCCATGCCCGCGCCCTTGCCGCTGAAGCTGTCAGTGCAGCGCTTCGATCTGATCGCGGAGCTCAAGCTGCGCTCGCCGGCGGTCGGTCAGCTCAGGGATGCCGGATCCGAAGATATCGGCGCGCGGGTCCGCAGGTATTCGGCTGCGGGCGCGGCGGCGGTCTCGGTGCTGACGGAGCCGACGCGGTTCGACGGCTCGATGGCGCATCTCGAGCAGGCGACGCGCGTCCTGCCGATCCCTGCGATGCGCAAGGACTTTCTGGTCGACCCATATCAGGTGCTGGAGGCCCGGGTGGCCGGCGCAGGCGGCGTGCTGATCATCGTGCGCATGCTGCCGCTCGCCGAGCTCGAAGCCCTGATCGACTGCGCGCTGGAGCAGCAGCTGTTCGTGCTGCTGGAGGCATTCGACGAAGTGGACCTCGAACTTGCCGCGCGCCTGATCGATGCGCGCGGCGCTGCACGCGGGCCGCTTTTGTTAGGTGTCAATTGTCGCGACCTGACCACACTGCAGATCGTGCCGGCACGCCTGCTGGAGCTCGCGCCGAGGCTGCCGGGTCACGTGCACCGCGTGGCGGAGAGCGGTGTCACGACCGCGGCGGACGCCGCCAGGGTTGCGGCCGCCGGCTACGATCTCGCGCTGGTGGGCAGTGCCCTGATGCAGGGCGGCGATCCCGGTGAACTGGTCCAGGCCATGCTGCGGGCCGGCCGCGCAACGCGGGTGGCCTGATGTGGATCAAGGTCTGTGGCATGACGAGTAGCGAGTCGGTTGCCGCCGCGCTCGAGGCCGGCGCCGATGCCATCGGCTTTGTGTTCGCGCCGTCGGTGCGTCAGCTGCAACCCGCGCTTGCCGACCGGCTCGCCGAACCGGCACGCGGCAAGGCGCGCCTGGTGGCGGTGACGCTGCACCCGGAGCCCGCGTTCTGGAGTGGCCTGGCCACCGAGTTCCGGCCCGATATCCTGCAGACCGACCAGCAGGATTTTGCGAAGCTGCCGCAGCCGTTAGGCTGCGAGGCCCTGCCTGTATTCCGAGGCGA
>DAIQQI010000314.1:0-3997 GCA_036786925.1 Steroidobacteraceae bacterium | reverse complement strand
ATCGACAGGGAGCCATCTCCGGCGTGGGTGTGCAGCGGCCGGACGGGTCACGCGAGTGGCTGGGCGTCGAGGCGCTGGTGTTAGCCAGCTGCGGTTTTGGCGGCAATCCGCAACTCATACGTGAACACATTCCCGAGATGGCTAACGGCCGCTACTTCGGCCACGAAGGCAATCATGGCGATGCGATCATCTGGGGCAAGGCGCTGGACGCTGCGCTTGCGGACCTGTCGGCGTATCAGGGGTTGGGCACGCTGGCCGATCCGCAGGCCATGGTGGTCCCGCACCCGCTGATTCTCGAGGGCGGCTGGATGGTCAATCAGCGCGGTGAGCGCTTCACTCATGAAAACGACAACATCTCGGGACTGTGCGTGCCGGTGAACCGGCAGCCGGAGAGCCGCGCCTGGGTCGTGTTCGATGAAGCTCGTCACCAGGCCTGCCTCGGCCATTCGCTCGAGCAGCGCGAGCTGGCGGCCGTCGGCGCGATCCGGCGCGGCGCAACGCTCGCTGAGCTCGCCGGCAAGTGTGGCCTGCCGCCCGGTGCGCTGGAGCGTGAAGCGGCCGCGATCGACACCTGCCGCAGCCAGGGCCAACCGGATCGATTCGGTCGCCGCTTCGATGGCGTCGCGCCGCTGGCGCCGGAATTCTGCGCGCTGCGCGTCACCGGCGCGTTGTTCCACACCCAGGGTGGCCTGGTGGTCGATGCACAGGCCCGCGTGCAACGGCGGGCGGGGCCGCTATCGAACGGAGGCCGGCGGGTGGCGCGTTCGCCAATCTGTTCGCCGGCGGCGGCGCCGCACGCGGCATTTCGGGTCCGGATGTCACCGGCTACCTGCCGGGCGCCGGCATCTGCATGGCAATCACCCTGGGCCGGATCGCGGGACAGTCCGCGGCGAGAATCGCAAATGCACAATCGACGTGAGTTTTTGTTAGCTGCGGCAGCCGCAACAGCAGCGACCGGGCTCGCGAACGACGCAGTCCGCGCAGACGTGATGGTGCGCGACATCGATCTCGCAACACAGGACCCGGCGCGTGCGCTGCCGGTGCGGCTGTTCATGCCGCCGGCCGGTCGACACCTGCCGTTGGTGCTGTTCTCGCACGGCGCCTATTCCTCCGGCCGCCTTTATGACCCGATCCTGCGCCACTGGGCTGCGGCCGGATTCGCCATCATCGCACCGACGCATCGGGATTCAGTGTCGCTGGGCGTCAAGCGTGGCAGCAACGATCCGCGCTACTTCAGCTGGCGACTCGAGGACATGGAGTTTCTGGTCTCCTCGCTGGATGCAATCCGGCGCCAGGCAGTGGAGTTCGGCGGCCGGGTCGAACCGGCTCGGCTCGCCGCCACCGGACATTCGTTTGGCGGACTGGTGGCGCAGACGCTGGCAGGCGCGACCTATTTTGACCCCGCGTCAGGAAAGACCATCGATCGCGTGGTGAAAAATGTGCGCGCGGCGATCGTCTTCAGCGGCGCCGGCCGTTTTGCACCGCTGCTGCGCACCGAGGATTTTGCGGCCCTCAAAATTCCACTGCTGGTGACGGTCGGCACTGAAGATCTGCAACAGGCGCCTGGCCTGACCGGCTATCAATGGCGGCGCGAACCCTTTGATCTCGCGGCCAGCAAACCGAAGTACCTGCTGACGCTGCAGGGCGCGGACCATTACCTCGGCGGGCTGGTGGGCCGCGACGATCTGCCGCAGGCTGCGCAGGGTCCCGCCTGGCTAACAATGTTCAACCGGACCTGTGAGTATTTTCTGCGGCGCCATGTCGCGGGCAAGCGGGTGGCGATGCCTGACATCGCGGACGGAACCGGTCATTTGGAACGCGCCTGATCGGGCAGGTGCGCAACGCAGTTGACCCGCCGCGCCGTCCAGGGTGCGGCCGCAGCGATCTCGGTCACGGAGGTGTTGAACCAGGATCTGGGAACAGCACCCACCGAGGTCGGCTCGACATACCTCGAGACCAGCGCCTTGCAGACCAGTCCGTGGGTGACGACCAGCAGGTTGCCGGGCGTATCCGCGGCCAGCCCCGTGATCAGCTCCCAGGCCTGGGCCATGCGCCCGAAAAACGCGTCCGGACCCTCGCCGTTAGGCGGCGCGAAGTCGAGCGGCAAGGGGCTGGACGGGAACACATCATAGGACAGGCCGATCAGATCGCCGAAATCGCGCTCGCGTAACAGGGCGTGATGATCGACGGCAACGCCGGTGCGCTGGCTGATCACGGCTGCTGTGTCGGCGGCACGCGGAAAATCGCTGCTGACAATCCGCGTGATGCCTGCATCCGTGAGTCTGTTAGCCAGCAACGCGGCCTGGCTGCGCCCTTGCGCCGACAAGGGCGCAGTTGGCATCTGAATCACGCGCGCGGCGTTGAAATCCGTTTCGCCGTGGCGAACGAGTACCAGCAACTTATCGGCTGCAGGGGTCATGGTGATCGATTTTAGTCGATGTACACGCTGCCCGGCGGGTCAAGCCGCGGCCCGCAGGTGTGGATCGCCGCGCAGTTGCGCAATGGCGAGATCGACAAACGCACGAACTTTGCCAGTGGCACGCCGCCCCTCACGATGCACCACGTGGATCGGCAATGGCGCCGGTTCGAAGTCCCGGAGCACGACCCGCAGATGACCGGCCTCGATATCGGCGGCGACCTGATACGACAGGAGACGCGTCACGCCGAATCCCGACAACGCGGCGGTCCGGGCCGCATCGTTGCCAGTAGTCGTCATTCGCGGGCGCAGCTTGATCGAACGCATGGCATTGCCAATCCTGAATTGCCAGTCGCTGTGCGGCGTGACGCCGCTCGCAGCGACCAGCGTGTGTTTTGCAAGGCTGTCCGGCGTGCGCGGGATCCCATGCTCCTTGAGGTAGGCAGGCGACGCGCACACGATCCGGCGCACTTCGCCGACACGCACGGCCTGCAGGCTGGAATCGGGAAGCTCGCCGATTCGAATTGCCACATCCAGCCCCTCCTCGACCAGATTGACGACGCGATCCAGAAACCAGCAGCCCACCTGGGTGTCGGCATTGGCGCGCAGGTACTGGGTAACAATGGGGGTCACGAACATGTTGCCGAACAGCACCGGCGCGGTAATGGCCAGGGGGCCGCGGGCGGCACCGTGCACACCCATCGCCGCCTCATCGGCCTCATCGAGGTCGGCGAGGATGCGTCGGCAGTCCGCCGCATAGCGCGCGCCTGCTTCGGTCACGCGCACCACGCGCGTCGTCCTGTGCAACAGCGCGAGGCCCAGCCGCTCCTCGAGGTCCGCGATCGCGCGCGTGATTACCGGCGGGGATACTTTCAAGCGGCGCGCGGCACGCGCAAAACCGCCCTCATCAACGACGGCCACCAGGCTGGCCATGGTCTGGAGCCGATCCATATTATTGCCTATAACGTAATAATCAAATTCGATTATAGGCTATTCTTACATGACCCGGAATCCGGCAAGCTGCCCCTCGATGACCCGCCACTTACCCATCCAGGAGTCCAGCATGAGCCGCAACAATCCCAAGCTCGACCTGAAGCTGGCAGCCTGACATGTCACGCGCGTTCTCTGATATTGCGTTCACACCCACGGTTCGCGAGCTGCAGACCCGGATGGGAAGCCGGAAGAATTACGCGGCGCTCGATCGCAGCAGCGATCGCCGCGACCGGCTGACCGACAAGGAGATCGCGTTCATCAGCGCGCGCGACAGCTTCTACCAGGCGACCGTCAGTGAAACCGGCTGGCCCTACGTACAGTTCCGAGGCGGGCCGGCCGGGTTTCTCAAGGTCCGCAACGACAAGACCCTGGCCTACGCCGATTTCCGCGGCAACGTGCAATACATCAGTGTCGGCAACCTGCTAACAAACGAGCGGATCTCGATCATCCTGATGGATTACCCGAACCAGCGACGGCTGAAACTGCTCGGCCGCGTGCGGCTGGTGCAGGCCGGCGAGGATCCGCAGCTGATGCAGGAGTTGCACCATCCCGACTACAGCGCCACGGTCGAGCGCGCGTTCGTGATAA